>DASPHS010000029.1:0-3405 GCA_035629475.1 Saccharimonadales bacterium (SeqCode) | reverse complement strand
TGTCACGCCGGTATCATTGCTGGCACGTACAAAACTATAGGCGTCGGTCTTGGTCAGTTCGCGGGCAAAAAACGCCTCGGGCACAATGGTGCGGGCAACTGCCGCAAAGCCGCCAACTTTCTTAAGTGCATCAGTTTTAATGGCCCAACAGCTACTGAGTACTGGCGGTCTGTTGAATAGCCGGCGTGGTGGCACCAGCTCCCACCAGTAGCGCATGGCCTGAATGAGTGAGAGGTGGCCGTAGGCGTTGCGCTCCCGACGGGGCAAGATGCCGAGCATCGCTTTATTGCGGTCCAGCATGAGGGTTACCATGGAGCGGATTGTATTGGGGGCCAGGCGAACATCGACGCCACAAAAGATGACATACGCGCCGCTTGCTTCTTCTGCCAGCCGTGCATATGCGTGATTCTTGGGCAGCCAATCAGCTGCCGGCTCCCGGCCTTGAATAAACCGCACGCCATCATGGGCAAACTCCCGGATTATCTCGGGAGTACGGCGGGCCTGCGAACAGTCATCAAGGACGATAATTTCAAGTTTCGGGTAATTACTAGCAATAACGCTCTGCAAACAGAGCTGCAAATCCTCAGTTTCATTGCGGGCAGGAATGGCCACCGTTACCGATGGCAGCTCCTTGTCACTATAGTGCATGTCCTGGTGCGGCCAGCGCATGCGGCGCAGGTTGCGGGTGACCGACCATACCAGGGCGGCGGCAACAACCAGCTGCGTCACCGCTACGGCAGCCCACACCATATGACCGGTATCACCCCAGGCATTCCATGCTGCCCAGGCGGCAACGACCACTGCCTGCATGCCCAGTAGTGCACCTGTGGTGTGCCGAGTAGTGTGGCGCAAGTGATGCTCATGCATGCGGCCCTCTACAATACGCACCATATTAAACAGACGATACAGCATCAGCCACACCAATAAGCCGCTAAAAATGTTAGGCTCCCATACCACGAAGGCGCCGGCCCCAAAAGCGCCGATAATCAGGGCGATGGCGGCTATAACCTTACGAAAGCGCCAAAAAGGTCGTACCTGTACTAATAATTCAAGTGCAGTGGCACTTGCCAGAAGCATAAACACTATAAACATACTGTCACTATACCATTTTCTACACTGTTATTAGGCCACATATCTTGCTTTTTTAAACCTCTTATGCTATAATGTGTTCATTATGTCAATAGAATCACGAGCACCCGCCCCGTTCACCGTACGTTTTGACCCGGCAACAGGCGAGCCAACCCGCGTATTCCATACCGATGCAGCTCCCTATATACCTGGTCCTGCCAAATTTGGCAATCCTACTATCCCCGCATCCAGCAAGCCTCAGCGTCACCGCATGGTGTACGTTGATGGCAAGCCCGTTCCTGTTAAGCCATCATTGGCTGAACGTGCGGCTGCCGTAGCGCGAGGCTTGCGTGAAACTGCCGGTTCCACATATGGCACAGTAAGCGAGCAGGCCACAGCGACTACCAGTTCACTGGCTGAGCGTGCCACATCATTCCTGACACGCAGCAAAAACGTTGGCCGTACAGTGTTGAGCACCGCGACTGAATTCATCCGCACCCCCAAAGGGGCAGCACTAGCAGTCGGCGGTGTCGCCTTGGCGCTTGCCGGTAAAGACTTTGTCGACGCCGGGCGTATTGCAGGCGAACAACTGACCGTTATGAGTCAGACATTCCTAGAAGCTCCTGTCCATCAAGTACAGGAAAGTGCTACCGGGAACGCGGCCATGGGCGGCATTGAAGCTGCCATAGGTGGATTTAGTCTGCTGACTGCGGCCGCGTTGCACCAGCAACAAACAGAAAACGGCCAGCAAGAACGCTTGGTGGGCGACATCTCTGAACTGTTTGACGCGCCCCAGCCCCAGCCCCAAATGATCTAGTGTGCGCGTACAGCAATATAGCATCTTGTCAGATGTGACAAGATGCTATATGCTTGACATGTTGAGGCCTAACGTAATGTTAGGCTTTTTACATATATAGGGGAGACAAATGGCAGAGCCAACAGAAGAAAAAGCCAAACCAGCGCGACGAGTAATCAAAAAAGTTGAAACCGTCCGCGAAAAAGCAGACAAGGCAGTTGAAAGCGCTGGCAAGCCACGGCGCCTTAATAAAACAACCCGCCGCATGGGCGCGCCATTTCGGGCGATCGGCCGTGGATTCAAATGGCTTGGCAAATTTAAAGTAATGCGGGCTATTGGATACGTCTTTTTCCCACCGTACTTCCGCAATAGCTGGAAAGAGCTCCGTCAGGTTACCTGGCCCAAATTTAGAGAGTCCCTCCGGCTTACCACGGCAGTTATTATTTTCGCAATCGTGTTTGGGGCGCTCGTAGCACTCCTGGACTTCATTCTAGACAAAGTATTTAAAGAGGTATTATTAAAGTAATGAGCAAGCGATACGACGCTACCAAACAATGGTACGCAATCCACACCTACAGCGGCTACGAAGAAAAGGTTGCCGAATCTATTCGTCAGCGCGCAGACAGCCTGGACATGGCTGATAAGATTTTCCAGGTACTCGTACCAAAGGAAAAGATGATTGAAATTAAAAACGGCAAGCGCCGCGTTGTCGAAAAGCGCATCTTCCAAGGGTACGTACTCGTACAGATGAAGATGTCTGAAGACGCCTGGTACATTGTCCGCAACACCCCAAGTGTTACCGGCTTCGTTGGCTCTGGCTCTGAACCGACTCCTATCGGCACTGACGAGATCGAAAAGATCCAAAAGCGTATGGGCCTGGAGCAGCCAAAGCACAAGATCGACTACAAGCTTGGCGATGTGGTCAGCATTACCGATGGTCCGTTCAAGGGCTTCGATGGTGCGATTAACGAAATTGACCCTGCTAAGGGCAAATTGAAGGTACTCGTTAACATGTTCGGCCGTGAAACACCGGTTGAGCTGGACAGCCTGCAGGTAAAGCGCGTCTAGTACGTGCAACACTCCGCAGCGACCCGTCTCCTTGACGGGTCGTTTTTTTATGGCGCAGACATGCTACAGTACTACTAACTAGTAGTGAGGGGAGCCACATGTTAACGCAGGAACGATACGGGACCATCAATCCATATACGCTCAATCAGGGTGAGCTGGAACAGTGGGCAGCATGGAATGTCAGTGACATTGGGAGAAACCTCGCTGGCGTTGAACGCAACCTACAGGACGCACTTGCCGGACGCGATAAGGATCTTCTAGCCCGAAACCCGAACAAAGACGTACGACCCACCGGTGAAGTGTTCTATGTACCGCGTAATACCGAGAGCTCTTTGGCTACCGGCATCATCATACCGGCCGGCCTGGGCGTTCTTGATTTAGAATTTGCCGAAAAAGACTGGAGCAGGGGTGAGGCGACCCGAGTCTACAATCCGCTCACCGATTCGCTGGCAGTAACGGTACTCTACGATAGT
>DASPHS010000028.1:0-3950 GCA_035629475.1 Saccharimonadales bacterium (SeqCode) | reverse complement strand
AGCGGCTCCATGGATTACGCGAAAAGTTGCATTTATGATAGAAGTTCTGGGACTTAGTCGTGAAGTCACAAAAGCGTTACTTATTGATGCTGCTGCTGGTTGGGATGACACAGGTAATAACGCACAGAAGGCGTCTCTCTTTGGCTATGGCGTAGTGCCGACTCATATCAACGATATTTTAAAATCAAAAGATAATGAAATTAAATTCATTATAGATACTGAGTCGAGGGCGTATGACACTTACAATTATGGTCTTCCCGTGCCAGTCGACGGTGGCAAGCATCCATTTATTGCTAAGGCGACACTGTGCTATTTTCCAACTTGCTCTATCAATCAGGGTGTTGATTATACAAGCACCGAGCTTGACGTTTATATAGGTAGGATAAAGAAGCTAGGCAAAAATGTTGGCCTAAAATCAATCGATAAAAATGTGCAGAGTCTTGAGGATGGTGTGGCGCGCTGGGTTGATGAGAAAACTGCTCGTAGCGTATTCAGAAAATGGGATAATACTAAGCATATTCGCGAAGTAATGAACGACAAATTCGTGCCTAGAAAGGCTTACGATGATGATGGGCTATGGGGTATAAGTGTAAAAAAGAAAAGTCGTATTAATGCAAAAGATGACGAAAGCCTTCGGTTTGGACTCGTTGTTACATTACGGGAAATGGATGGAGTAAACCGTATTAACGACTTTATCCAACGATGCTCACTGCGTGGATGGCTTGTCGATAGAATTGATGTGGAAAATAGCTTAGAAGTATACGCGAAGTCACAAGAGGTATTAGAGCTATAAAAGCTAGGTGTATTGCCCTGTTAAATCCTATGACGCTCACATAGATCGGCCAAGTATTTAAAAATACAGTTCCAGTTTTCCCTGGCATGGTCCACCAAGAAAAATAATCCAGCTTGCCTGGGGTGTTTTTCTTGGCTGGCGACGACAAGACGAGAGCTGGATGCGCGAAGCAACAAGTGGACCATCCTATGCCGTATACTGCAAGCTATGACCGTCCACCTCAACGCATCCCTCAGTGCTGAAATCCGTGCTGCCACCACACAGCTTCCGCTCTATAATGGCGGTCCGGGCGTGGACTACACACACGCCGAAACGGCTTACGCAGCTTCCGTTACCCTTATCCATCTCATGGACGATGGGACGGTGGCGACACCGGATATTTTGCTGGTAAAGGGAAGGGGCGGAGAGCGGAATCCGAGCGTGTGGGGTGCGGTGTCGGGTTATATTGACACTATGAACGATCCGCAAGGAGTGTTGTCTGATGCATTATTCGACCCGGTCGCCTTTACGGCGCGCAACGAGCTTGCCGAAGAGTGTAGCCTTGCTGAGAGCGCTACAGATGTGATTGACTTGCGGCTGGGACGCCCTTTTGCGGAGCCGCGGCGTGGCGGCAGGGGTGTCGTGCATATACTCCCGTTGCTTGGCATATGCCGCGGTCGGTATAAACCACCCGTCAAAACTGATGGCACTGAGCTGATTGGTCACGCCTGGGCGCCCATTACCCAAGTGCTCCGTTGGCCAGATCTGTCACCGGGCTATATGAGCCATACGCTGCCCCGCGCTTTGGGTACAATCGGTTTGCAACTTCCTGATGCCTAAGATGCTCAGATGCGCCTACAGTGCGCCAATAATCAGTACCCTATAGCCGTTATAACGGTGCAGCCGTTCGATAACTGACGCATACTGTTCACCCATTAAGCTCCTGGATTCTACCTGGAGCTTTTATATGCATGCCAGCTAATTTGAGCAATTGGTGTCGATATTTACCATTTTACTAGTATAGTAGTAAATATGATCATTTTCCGCCTCAGTAATCGTTCCGGTGTACCTGCCTATTTGCAGATTGTCCACCAGGTACAGCAGGCCATCCAGCTTGGGTGGCTGCACGAGGGCGACAAACTGCCAACCGTCAAAGAAGTGGTCGGCATGGTGGCCGTCAATCCCAATACTATCGTCAAAGCCTATAAGGAACTGGAGGGGGAAGGTCTTGTTGCGGGCAGGGCGGGGCTGGGTACGTTTGTGATTGCCAGTGCCACCGGACCGCCTGTGGAAGTACGCCAAGCGCTGGTTGATAAGCTAGATGCTTGGGTTGCAGAAGCCCGGCAGGCGGGTTTGACCGATGATTCAATTGATGCGTTGTACGCGGCGGCACTGATACATAAAAGGAGGGATACACCAGATGGAACAAGCGAACAAACATAAGGCTGCAGTGCATGTTGCCGGAGCTGGCAAGCAGTATGGCTCGTTCTGGGCACTCAAGAACTGCGATAGTACGATTCCTGCCGGCAGCATCTGCGCGCTGGTGGGGCCCAACGGTGCCGGCAAGACGACACTGCTCAAGCTGCTAACTGGCCTGAACCAGTCCGCTACAGGGTCGGTGATGGTACTTGGCCGGACGCCGGGGCAGCAGCCAGATTACCTGGCGGATATAGGCTATCTGGCTCAGGAAGTCCCGTTGTACCGGCATATGACAGCCGCCGAGCACATCGCTATGGGCGCACACCTGAATCAGCGCTGGGATGGCAATTCGGCAGCAAAGCGACTCACAAAAGCGGGCATTCCGCTCAATAAAGCCGTCGGCAAATTATCTGGCGGTCAGCGGGCGCAAGTGGGGCTGGCAATGGCACTTGCCAAAAAACCACGGTTACTGCTCCTGGACGAACCGGTGGCCGCACTTGATCCGCTGGCCCGCGTGGAATTCCTGACGTCACTGACCGAAGCCGCTGCAGATGCGGACGGCGAGTTGACCGTGGTTATGTCATCCCATCTGCTTTCCGATTTGGAGCGGGTCTGTGATTTTGTCGTCATTCTGGCTTCTGGCAAAACACAGCTCAGCGACGAGATAGAACAGGTGCTACAAACGCACAAACTTCTCAGCGGACCGCGTGGTGCTCATACGGCTAACCCGGCCTACACGATTATTAAAGAGTCCCACTCCGCCAGCCAGACCAATTTGCTAGTACGGCTGAACGGTACCGCGTTCCGCGACGCAACATGGCAAGTACGTGAACCGGACATTGAAGAAATTGTACTGGCGTACATGGCACAACCAACAATTGAAGGAGGCGCACAGTGAATTGGGTAATTTGGCAACAACACAAGAAACAGTTTGCGATACTCGGATTGCTGATACTCGGGTTTGCCGCCCTGGCTATACCCACCGGACTGCACGTGCAGGATGTGTACCAACGGGCCCTAGACAACTGCACTACCGCAGGTGACTGTAGTGGTCTGGCAAGTCAATTGTTTACGCATGGCTTTGATGCAACACTGTTTGACCTCATAAAGTTCCCGGTACTGTTCATGCCGGCCTTATTGGCTATATTCTTTGGCCTGTTGTTGGTTGCCCGTGAATATACTGATGGCACGCATCTGCTTGCCTGGACACAAGGTGTTTCGCGCCGTAAATGGCTGAGTACCAAGGTGGGCTGGGTTGTTGCCGGTAGCGCGCTTGCGGCTGGTCTGGTAAGCGCCCTTTCAACCTGGTGGTGGCACACCGGTAATGCACTGCACTTGACCCGGTTCCAGCCGCTTGATTTTGCGGCGCAGGGCATTGTGCCCGTTGCTTCTACACTATTCGCTGTCGTGGTTGCGATTGCAGTCGGCGCGTGGCTCAAGCGGATACTGCCAGCCCTGGGCGTTCTGATTGTTGTGTTGCTTGTGGTGCAGATTGGTGTGCCGATGTTCGTGCGGCCCCATTATGCAACACCCTTGCTGTATAGCACCGAGCTGTCTATTGAGGGCAAAAATAAGGGTGAGGGTCCATACCAAATACCTACGCCCCCTAACGCCGGCTCCAGCTGGCTGGTTGATGCGGCAATTACCGATCGCAATGGGAGGCCACTGAACTGGGTTAACCCACCGGAAGCATGTTCGTATACGGTAGAGGAGGCCACCAACCGGATCCGTGGTGGGGTGGGCGTGCAGGACGGCCCTG
>DASPHS010000027.1:0-5745 GCA_035629475.1 Saccharimonadales bacterium (SeqCode) | reverse complement strand
AGGCCCAGGCGCCGGCCACGCTTTTGCAGATTATTGACCACCACGATACCTTTATCCAGCTCACCGCTATACTGCACGTTGCCGGGGATGATGACGCCGTGGTCAATCACTTTGGTGGGCGTGCGGTTGCTGTCCCACATGAGGTTGTTGAAGGCAGTGACGTGCACCAGTAATACGGCGGGATCGTCGACGTAATGTTTGGTGTTGGTGGGGTGTTCCTGGGGCGGGTCGTGCTCGATGTAGATTTTGGGCAACGCACGCTGTGCCTCGCTCAGCGTACGAAACTGGTCTTCTTTGTAGTTGTGGCTGGACTGGTAGATGATGCAATCCAGCTGCAGGTTTTTGACTTCATCTTCGGGCACCTCGTGGACATTATCGCCCCAGGGGAAGGTGCCTGCCCGGCCACCGTAGCCAGGACCTTCGCCCTTGGGCACGTAAAAGTCGCAGTTGGCCTGGGTCAGGTAATACAGGTAGCTGCCATGGATGTGCCAGGTGAATACTTTTGGACGACTAGATGTTGCTTGCATGTATTGTTCTCCTTGTTGCTAAAAGTTGCTGTGCGGCACGGATGACTGTTTGCGGGGTGGCTTTACTGCTGGGAATAATGGGGTGGAGCGTGGCATCCAGCGGTGCCCAGCGTACGGGGTCGGCAGTGGTAAAGATGGTCACGCTCGGTGTTCCGAGCGCGACTGCCATGTGTGAAGGTCCGGTATCGTTGCCAATGTACAGGCGGCTTTGCTGCAGCAGGGCGGCGAGCTGGCCGACCTCGGTTTTGCCTGTCAAGTCCACTGCTGGCGAACGCATGTGCTGCTGTACTTGCGTGATAGTGGACTTTTCCTGTTCGGTGCCCGTCAGGACAATTTGGTAGCCTTCGCTGCTCAGGGTGTCGGCCACTGCCGCAAAGTACTTAGGTTCCCATCGGCCGCCCGAGACGCCACCGGGATGGATGCAGATGTAATCCGTTCCCAGGCCCTGGGCTTCAGGCAGGGTGTGCAGGGTGGTAATGTCCTCGGGGCGGACAGGGAACTCCATGGCGTCGCTAGGGGTAGGTATGCCCAGGAACGCCAGCAATTGCAGCTGCTTGGTTATCTCGTGGGTGCCTTCCGGATATGTCATAAAGAACTCACTGGGTGCGGGTGCGCCGGCACTGGTAA
The DNA here is from genome assembly GCA_035629475.1 of Saccharimonadales bacterium (SeqCode). Classification (GTDB taxonomy): domain Bacteria; phylum Patescibacteriota; class Saccharimonadia; order Saccharimonadales; family UBA4665; genus JARIHD01. The sequence continues at coordinate 4,591 of DASPHS010000027.1, read as the reverse complement.
AGCCGGCAGTAATCTTAGCGCCGCACAACGGGATAAAATGATTGACTACGCTGCCATTACCCTGCAGCTGGAGTAGCAGGTCGTATTGGCGGTGCTGCATGGCCGTAAAGAACCTGATAACCGCATCGGGCTGCCACTCTCGCTCGGGCAGGCCGGGCAGGCCAGGAAACATTACATAGTTGTCGATGTAGGCATCGTAGCGTGCAGCCAGGCGTTCGGTGAGGGGCAGGCCAATGTAGTCGATGGTGGCTTTGGGGAAGGCTGCGCGCAGGGCCTTCAGGGCGGGTACGGTCACCAAAAAGTCGCCGAATTTAAGGGGCCGCCAGATGGCAATCGTGGATATGTGCTGCTGAAGCAGGATGGACTTGGCAGTCGTTGGTTGGGACATAGTACGGACTCCTTTTGCTGATACCAACCAGTAAACGGCAGCAACGGCAGTATCGCTGTCACATTTCTTACAGAACTGCAAATGGGCCCGGCGCATACTGAAAGCATGAAACTTACCAGCCCCGCATTCACCGAAGGAACAGAAATACCCGCTGAATATACCGGCAAAGGCGCGAATAGCAATCCGCCTCTCCAGTGGAGCGGCACACCCATGGATGCCAAAAGTCTGGTGCTGCTGGTCGAAGACCTGGACGCTGAGCCTGAGCCGTGGACGCACTGGCTGGTATTCAATATTCCACCCACTACCACTCAGGTGATTGCTGGCAAGGTGCCCCTCGACAGCGTGGAAGGCCTGGCCAACGGCGGCACGCATCCTTACGAGGGGCCGAACCCCAAGTACTTCACGGGTGTGCACCACTACAAGTTCACGCTGTATGCACTGGACGCTTTGCTTGATCTACCGGCAGAATCCGACAAGAAGGCAGTGCTGCCCGCTATGGAGGGGCATGTTATTGACCAGGCGGTGTTAACTGGTATTTGCACCAGCCCTGCCGCTGCATAGCCATTGCCCGCACCTGTCCTATCGTCCATAAGGTATAGTTAAGACATGCAACAGCCTTCACTGCACAATCCTGAAAATCTTCGCGAAATACACCGGCCCATAGCCTCTGTCGTTATTATCAGTGCTGACAATAAAATTCTCATGGGCCGTAAAGACCCGGGCAAGGGCGGCGTGTACCCTGATGCCTGGCACATTCCCGGTGGCGGTATTGATGAAGGTGAAACGTTGGAGCAGGCAGCCCGGCGCGAGGCACTGGAAGAAGTCGGCGTTGATTTGTCGGACACACCAATGCGACTGCTGCCCTTCGTGGACAAAGGGGAGTCACCAAAGATGCTTTCTTCTGGTGAGAAGGTCTGGTGCAACATGGTATTTAACCGTTTTGAGGCGCGCTTATCACAACCTGCCCAGGTCATCCAAGTAAGTCCTAATGACGACCTGGTGGAGCTGCGCTGGTTCGATGAGGCCGAATTGAAGGCTGTGGAATTGGTCCCGGGCGGCAGGGAATTCTTTATTGCAGCCGGCTACATCGCTGCCGGTTAGATTGACGCATTTGGCCGTAAAGATTCCGTCAAAAGTAGATTCAATACGAACTCTCGTTCCGTGACGCTCTCTTGGTTGACGAGCTTCGTTGCGAGTTTCAGGTAATCTGCTGGAATGTCTTTAGTGGGCCACATACTTTGCCTATGTATTACTCAGTTGCCCGGATAGTACGCTAGGTTACCCCTGATGTCAAAAAAGCAGCTATCTTAATTGTAAGGAGTCTATTTGACCGGGCTGATTGGGCGGGCTATGATAACCATAAGTGAAACAATTCTCAGCCCTTAAAAATCGAAAAGTCCTGTTCATGCTTGGGCTGATTGCGGTATTGCTGGCCGCCGCAGTGGCTATGTTCATAGTGAAAGTCGCCGCTACAGACAACAAGAAAACAGACAAGCCCGCGGCCAAGCAGCCCTCGGCTTCACAGTTCAGTTTTGACGGTGCAGCTGCACCCGAGTGGCGCAAGGGGCCGTCAAATGCCACCTCCATGGCGCTTTTCTGGAACTCCGGCGACTGCTTTGTGGCGGTCGAATCCAAGGCCGGCACGGCCGATGTGCTGACTGAGCTAGACAAGGTGCAGTCAGGGTTGCGGGCGGATGGCTATACCGTCAATACTATTGCCAGCCCGACGGTCACCATGCAGACGACAAACGGCACGCTGCCATTTACGCTCTACCAGTATGCAGCGTTGGGGGCAGGCGGTCAGGATGCGCCGTACCAGGGGCAAGCCCTGAGTTATGTGCCGACTGAACAGGGGCATATAAAGGTGATTGGCTACTGTGATGACCCCGTAAATATGCCCGCAACGGTCACTGCACTCGAGGCCATAACCTTCCGTCCATAGTACATAACAAATTACGAAAATAGCTTTATTGACGTTTATCGTCATGCCCTGCCATACTGAGCTTACTTACAACTGAGGGGGTGGAATATGGTGAAAACTATACAAACGGCAAAGAGCTTTGCAGCCTTGCTGGTAATGGTGGTAGCAATGGTTATTGCCGTGCTGCCAACGGCTACGGTGTCGGCAGCGCCGGGCAAGCCAGGCTATTGTGACGCTGATGTGCCGCAGCTGAATAATAAAGACTTTGGCACACAGGTGCCCGTCATTCTGGTACATGGCTTCAACGGCAATGCTACGGACTGGGGCTCGATATCTGACAACAACAGCTTCGCTGGCCGGATTGATGACATACCTGGGGTGGCAGTTGCGCACTCATTTGACTATGACTTCTGGGGTTATAGTGCAACAATCAACTGGGTCGATGTGCCACGCATGGGGCCTCGCCTTGCCAAAACCATTGACTGCGTGTCACGTATTTCTCAAAACAATGGCGGCAAGGGTAAAGTGGTCCTCGTTGGCTATTCCATGGGTGGTTTGGTCGCCAGGGACGCACTCAGTCGCCAGTCAACTGATGGACAGCGCGCCATTGCTGACCAAGTAGACCATGTGGTAACCATTGGTACGCCACACGCTGGTACCACGCTCTGGCCAGGCTTGCAGCTTTTCCCTAACTCACTTGGGGGAGCATTTACACCTGGTTCACCACATCTTTCGCGGCTGCCGCAGTTCCCAGCGGACACGACGGTACGCACTATCGCTGGTGACGTGACAAAAGTGTACTACGACTTCCAGGGCCGCGAGACACGCCGCGAGCAGCCACATGATGACACCTTGGTCACGACGCTTTCTGCACATGCTGCCTACACGATTGATGTAGATAAAGGTGGTGGTGATAAGACGGTAAGCTGTGAGCAACGGTACCGGTCTGGTGGCTGGTTTGGTGAACCTGTTGCGCAAGGTACAGCCAACTGTAAGCATGAAGTGCTGCAAAGCAATGGCCAGGTACGCAACCACACCATCGACGCTATTACAAAGTACGTTGCCTGGCTGAATGCGCCACCGGCGCCCGAAAGCTTTACGGTCGGTGCCATAACCCTACGGTTCAACCCCACGATGTGGGACGGGTATGGGTACGGCGCCAGTGGGCCAAATCAGGACGCGCTTGGTCGGGACCTTACGTTCCCACACGCCTGCACTAACTGTACCGATACGCCACCGCCAACGGTTTATCCAGCTGTCTTGGTAATGAACCTGACTGATTGGTGCGTAGATGGCCGTACGGCGCTGCAGTGTGCAAGTGATTGGGCAGGCACGCCAGTCAGTGAAGCGCCAGCTGCCACTGTGGGTGGGCGTACGCCAGATTCTTCGGCCCGCTTCGGGTATCCGAATGATGCCGGGTCACGACTGTTCTGGTGTTTTGAAGACGAGAAAGTCTGTATAGACTACGTTACGGGTGCCAACATAGAGCTTGGTGTTTCACCAGGCCTACAAGACCTGTTCAATACGGCTACTTGGAGTAACTAAGTTAGTCTGCAATAAGTACTGAACGCGCGACAAGCAATTTGCCACTGTCGTAGCGGGCGCCCGCGAGTAATTGCTTGCGGGCGTTTTTGGTTCGCTCGTTCAGGCCAGGCGCAGTGCGCATCGTATAGCTTTTGAAGCTACCTAACGCTTCAGTGGCCGTGTGGGGGCCATGGGCTGCTGCTGTAGCCAGCAGATCACCCACGCTTTCACGCCGGGCGCCGAATTGTTCATGGTAACGGTGTATGTGCTCGACTGCGTGCCCACCAAATAATGCCTCAAGGGCATCGAACTGCAAGTTGTCATACAGACGTGGCACGCCGGTCAGTTCAAGCATCCAGTCCTCCAGGTAGGCATAGTAGGGGGCGGTAATCCTAAAATTACCCCTCGTACTCACTTCGCGGGCCATGGTATTGCCAATGCCCGGGTTATCGCTAGGGGCGGCTATAACGGCCTCATGTTCAGGTGGGGCCATGCTGAGCATGTCGCCATAGCTATCGGCATTGGTGGCTACGCTCAGCCATTCACCATCTTCAAGGTACGTCACGCGCATCTCTGTCATAAAGAATACCGTACCATATTTTATGTATTTACGCCATGAATAGCAGGTAAGTGTAAGTCATGCAGGAGCGGTGCCTTGCCTTACTTGAGGAGTGACAGGCAGGAGGCCAACACGTCCTCTGGCTGCACATCGGCCACAAAGCTCTCCTGGTGGGCGCAGCCGCCCTGCCAGGGGTGGT
>DASPHS010000026.1:0-4707 GCA_035629475.1 Saccharimonadales bacterium (SeqCode) | reverse complement strand
AGGTGATATTTCCGGAAAACAAGTCCACGATGCCGTTTATATTGGAGTAGACGCTCCAGCTAACGGCCCCGACGAACAGGGCGACCTCGGCTATAAAGAAGCTGCGTACCAGCAGTTCTGAATCTTTACGGTGCCAGAATGCCTCGTACTGGCGCTCCACCTTCCGTTTGAGGCGCGTTAGATACCGGGGCTGTTTGGTAGGAATCGTCTTGACGCCGGAAAGCATCATAAGGAGGTGATGAGTAAGCGGGTCTTTGGTGTCGGCTTGCTCGAGTAACTGTTGGACCTGGGCTTTTTCGACAGGATTCATATCGCGTACGACGGCCTCCTCCATTTGAGCCAGGGCGTTCAGCTGGTACTCACGCGAGGTGAGCGGACGGTTTCGGCTGACAAAGCTAAACAGCAGATAGAGGGCAATAAAGACCGCGTAAATGATGCCGATGGCCGGCTGATAGAAGTAGTTATTGTCCCGTGTGATGAATTTGCCCAGCTCATCAATAAAAACACCAAAGCCAATGCCGCCCACAATGGCAGCGATGCGCATGGCACGGACGCCCAAAAAAGAAATAGCGGTGGCAATCGCTATCATCATAAGAATGCCACCCCATAGCATGTGGGCAATGTGCAGCCCGCCGGTGGCTATTTGTGGATAGCCGGTAATGTGCAGGTAAAAGCGTACCAATAGTAAGCTGGAGGCAGCGGATAACAAAAAGAGCTCCAGCTGGTCACGGGCTCGGATGTTACGGTAAAAGATACCTGAACTCATGTATATATAATACTGCTGTTACTGCTGTTTAGCGAAGGATTGCGCGGGAAACTACAGGGGAAGCCGGGGTTTATCTATGACTTGCAGCACCACGCCGGCTATCAGGCCTTCTTGGGCGTCCTCCGGGTGGATGAAAATGGGCTCAAAGCTCCGGGTGGACTCCGAAATGAGGATGATGCGTGCAATGTTGCCCTCGCTGTCCAGCTCGGGGTAGTAGCGTTTTATATTCGCCAGGTTGTTGACGACTGCTACGACGTAGTCACCTTCCTTGGGCTGGGCGGTAGCATCCACGACGATAAAGTCGCCATCTTGAATGCAGCGGCCGTCAACACTTGCCTGGTTCATGGACTCGCCATCAGCCTTGACGGCAAACAGGGAGCGATAGTTGCAACGCTTCAGGAAGCGCGACGAGATGGTGAGCTTGCCTTCGGCTTCGGCGCCGGCAATCATCGATGCTGGCCCGCAGCTGGCACATCCCAGAAAAGGTATAGTCACTAGGTCTGCCTGGCCTAAGGCGTCGGTGTTAACCTCGATATCACTGAATAGGCCTTTGCCCCTCAGGAGCCCTTCGCGTGCTAATTTTTCTTTGTGGTACTTGGCTGTTTGCGGGTGGACGCCGAGTTTACGAGCGAGTTCCCGAACTCCCAAGCTGCTTACGTCAACAGTTTTTGCAAGTTCCAGGATGTGCTTTTGCGTCTCATTCATTGACACTAGTATAGCACTCAGCAAGCGGTAAAAGAAAGGTGTCAATAAAACATTGACGGCTACAGAATTGACGTAGTATTGTAAGGCATAGAGCGACACTGGTATCCGATGGTGAGTGAGACCCAGGGGCGTCCAAAACAATAAAAAATGAGAGATTTATGTATGGGGAGGGAATATGGAACAAAACAATATTGGCACAGTACTCCGGCAAAGCGTTCGCGACATACTGCAGCGGGCTCAGGCTAAAAACCAAGCTGGTGTGCGCATTATGCGGGCTCGTAGTATGACGGTTGACGACCAGCCCTTTACCGGTCTGGAAAAAGTTGCCGTATGGCTGAATGCTGAACCGGTGGACGGCAAAGACAGCCGTCTGTGGCGCAAGGATCCTTGCGGAGCGCTGATGTATTGGGGTGACTATGCCGACTCTGCCAGCCAGTACGGCTGGGAAGTAGATCATATCAATCCAGTCGCATTAGGCGGGACGGACGCCATCGGCAACCTGCAGGCCCTCCACTGGAAGAACAACCGCCACAAAGGTGATACGATTGACCAGAACTACTGCGAAGTCGGTACGGTCAGCCTTGTGGAGCCCTTATAAAAAAGACTATCCTTCGATAGTCTTTTTTATATTTCCCAGAATTTCACCCCATAGTTCCGGGGCTCGCTGGCCGTAGAAGTCGTCTCTGATGTTCAAAACCTCTATTCGTAGCAGGGTGTGGCCATCAGTTTCGGCCAGGGTAGCAGTAATCTGCTGATAATTATCAGGAGTATCGGGCAGGTCGGCAAGTGCTGGCAAATAAGAAAGCTTGAGCAGCTTGTTTGGTTCAGCTTCCAATACTACGGCTTTATCCTCTTGGACTTCACCCTCCCACTGGTGCGTAATGTGTGGCGCGCTCCCTTTCTGCCAGTCAGAATCAATGCTGGTATCGGAGAGGTATTGGCTGAGTAGTTGGGGGTCAGTAAGCGCATCCCACACTTTGTCTGCCGGTGCGTTTATATGTATTTCGGTCGTGTAGTCGTGCATAGGGAGTCTCTTAACGTAGCACCTACTATAGTTGCCTTGTACAGTACTTGCAACATTCCAGAACTATGATAAAAATCACTGCGTTCCTGTTATGTTATTGCTGCATGACGGATGTATAACACTTATGGTACTATTTTGCTATGACGCAACCTCGTAAAGGTGGCACACGACTCCTGTGCTTTTCACCTCCTATCATGCTGGCTACTTTTACCGTTGAGATTGTTATGGCGATCTACGTGGTCTGGCGCTACAAATTGACCAAGCTGAGCCGGCTCGTCGTGGCGACGTTGTTTTTCCTGGCTCTTTTTCAGATAAGTGAATACTTTGTTTGCGGCGGCGCTGGCTTGAGTGCTATGCATTGGTCGCGGACGGGCTACGTCGCTATTACAATGCTGCCGCCACTAGGGTTACATATCCTGCACGTGCTGACGGGCAAGAAAGAGCGTGCTCTTGTATGGGTTGCGTATGCTACGGCAGCAGCATTCATAGTGTACTTCCTGCTGTACAAGCAGGCTTTCAGCGGCTACGAGTGCACTGGTAATTACGTGATATTCCAGCTGGGCGGCCTGGCTACTGCGCTGTACGCGGCCTATTATTATGGCTGGCTTGGCACGGCAATTGTGCTTGGTTTGCGCTGGCGCAAGCAACAGAAAAACAATGTCCGCCGACAGGCTATCCGCGGACTGATTATTGGCTACCTGGTATTTTTGGTACCTACTAGTATCGCTGTCATTATTGATCCGACAGCAATGCGGGGCATTCCTTCTATTATGTGTGGCTTTGCAGTTATTTTTGCCGTACTGCTAACGTTCTACGTGTTACCACTGGGTAGGCGGGCGGCAAAGCAGCGCTAAGCGGCTATACTGTACACAGTAGTAGCAAAAGGAGATGCCATGTGCCGCAACATCAAAACGCTTTTTAACTTTGACCCGCCAGCGACTGACGAAGAAATTCGTATGGCGTCCATACAATTTGTGCGCAAACTCTCTGGCTTTACCGAGCCTTCCAAGGCAAACGAGGCGGTGTTTAATCAGGCCATCGAGGATGTGTCAGTGGTGGCTAAGCAGCTGCTGCAAGGCCTGACAACGCATGCTCATCCCCACAACCGTGAAGAAGAAGCCGCCAAGGCCCGGGCACGCGCTGCTGAGCGGTTCGGCCGCCCGGCCTAATCCCAGTTGTGGTGCCGGTCGTGCTTGCGTTTGTGTTCGGGCTGCCAGCGATGGCGCTTGTGACGTTGCTGACTGTGGTCGTGGCCGCCAGCATGATTACCGCGGTGTTTGAGGCTCGCCATAAAGCGTTCCCCAAGAAATGTCTCGGGGTTAGCGAGCTTTAACAGGGCAACGCGCTGTTTTTTATCGAGTTCGAGGAGTGACACTGCGCCGGGGGCAATATACCGTACCTGTTCCTGGACCTGGCGAAGGGGAATATGTGGAATGCTGCGTGAGCTGCGAGATTGCAGGAATTGACGTTCGTGCTCCAGGCGCTCGTGGAGCCATACGCTGTACAGTGTTTGGAATAGCTGTTTATTCTGTGGGGTGCGTTCCAACACCGGCGCGCCACTAGCCTCAAACGTCTTGCCATTAAAGCGCACCTGGGTACGGGTGGCGAGCGTGCCATAGTGAGCGTCAAAGTATATCTTGCCCGGGCGCACGGCAAAGAGCTCCGGGGCAAGTTCGGCCAGCCACTGCGGCTGTACGGCAGTGACATCATTGACAAGGTGGAGTGTTTCCAGGCCTCTGCCAGTAGGAACTTGCAGGTCGAACGGTGTGCCTACCACCAGCCCGGCATGGCGTACGACAGTACTACTGGATATCTCTCGCTGTTGCTTGGTGGCTATGTGCGTAGCTTCGCCATTGGGCTCTACGGCCCAGATTTCATGCAACTGTCCGGCTACGATACTGCGTAACAGTTGATCTGTTTCGGATTCGTGAATGCGGCTGGGGGCCACGTCGCCTAAGCCCAAGTCGCGGTTGAGCCGTTCGTTCACTTCACCGGCTTTGATGACATTCTTACTAATAATCCCGAGGTCATCGAACGCTTCGGGGTCGATGTCGGGCAGGGTGAGGTAGACGTCATGATGGGCGAGCAGGTCGGAGCGGGTCTGTTGCGTGAACCGCCGCCAGCCGGTGTAACGGGTGCTGCCTTTAACGATGCCGCCAACTTCCTGGATGGCAATAATAGTCGCCAGTTTAGCTTGGATGTCGGGGCTATA
>DASPHS010000025.1:0-27540 GCA_035629475.1 Saccharimonadales bacterium (SeqCode) | reverse complement strand
CTGTGCTCTTATCGGCCGGAGCTGATTTATTGCCGGTGGGTTTTGCGGCGGTATCTGACGGCACATTGTCTGTTTTGTCAGATTGGGGAGGTGCGTTCTGAGTATTGCCGCCACCAGGTGAAGACTGCCTGGCCGAGGGCTGATCGCCAGTCGTCCGGTGTGGCGGATTGTTGCTGCCTATGCTCAGCCATATACACAACGGTATCAAGAATACGGCAAGGGCGGCAAAAATGAGGCGCGGCAGCGGCTGGCGGCGCAATTGTGTGAGTAGTGGCGATGGCTGTTCAGGATGCATTGTTTGTTTTGTCCTTACGGGGATGGCGCGCCCGACACCCATGCCGTTCCGTTATACACGTGCAGGTGGCCACCTCGCCATGCGTTGCCGTCATAGACGTGCATATCGGGGGCGGGTGGAACGGGACCATTGTCTACCAGGATATCGATGCCATACATCCCGCCGCTGTACATTTCGTGTGGAAACGAGAAATAGTTGCTGTAGGCAAAGACGTTCTGCCTGCCGTTTGGGGCATTAAGCACAGAGGGGACAGTAATCTCGTTGGTGGTGATGCCCGCTCCACCACCATACCCGGCACCGCCAGCAATGTAGTAGTCGCCGATGACGCTGTATTGCCCGGTCGGGTGGAATACGGCGGCAATGTACTTGCCGGGAGCTAGGGTGATGGGGGTATCAAGGGTGACGGTTTGCCATCCGGTGCCGCTGACAGCTTGTGTTTTAATGCCATTAATCAAAGACCCTGTAATGCCGTCATTCGTTGTATATAGGCCGACGGTCCGGTCATCAAGCGAGGCGCCGGTTGTGGCTTGCCACCAGAGGATTGCCATCAGCCGCACCTGCGTGGTCACCGTAAACTGCAACCCGACGGTAATGGGCGGGTTGTCAAAGGCCGAGGTGTTGGGCATTGGTGCTGATTGGTAAAGTCGATATTGCGCCATAGAAAGTCCTAGCCGACGTTGGGAACAACGGCTCCGGAGCCGTCTTGCCAGATATTATCGTAGTATTGGTTGCCAACGCCTGTCGTGCCGTCGTTTGCGTCCGGTAGCCAGGATGTGACGGTGCCAAAGGCGCCGCCCTTACCATTGGGGCCCTTGCCAAAGATATTATGCTTGAACACGATATTCGTGGGATTATCGCCGCCGGGTTTGCCGGGGTTAAGGCCTAGGGACGCTGAAAAGCCGCCGGCAGTGTAGGGCAGGTAGCAGTATTCGACCAGGACGTTATCGATGGGGCCATTATCACCGAAGAGCTGGAAGTTGCCAGTTGGTCCGCCACCGTTACCGTTGTCCAGGCTGTCATTCCATATAGTGGTTCCCCTGATTATCATGTCGCCACCGCCAAAACAGGTGATCGCGCCGGTATGCGTTTGCCCTAATGGCTCCACATGCTGTCCATGGCAATAGCAATCTTCAACGAGTGTGTTGATGGTGCCGTTCACGCTGGTAATGCCGCCAGATATATTGCAGCGGGTCAGGGTCAGATTATTAAAGCCGACTGCGGCGTTCGTCCACGGCCCTGCGTCGATGTCGCAATCGATGGCGGTGAATGTTGGATCGCCATCGCAGTCGATATAGCCATCGACCTTACAGCGGACAAGGGTAACACTTGATGTGTTATAGAGCCGAATGTCGCCTGTAATGTGCTTCTCGGTAAATACTACTGTTTGTGTGCCAGTAAAGCCACTGTTTATGGTGAGCGGTGTCAGATCGGCCAGGGTTAGTCCCACGCCGGCCAGTCCGGTATTGCTTGCGTCCCGATACACATACGTGCCCAGATTAACGGGACTATCGCTGCCGCCCCCACTACCGGGATTGCCTATGCCTATCCACTGCGTACCATCGTAGACCATCAGGGGCATGGCTATATTCCGTTGTCAATTAGCAGAAAGAGGTCTCCGGCCTGCATGCCACTTGAGGGGAGTGAGCTCCCATAGCCCAGGTAGCGGCCCGGCGCTCCGGAGGCGTTTGCCACTGCGCCAACATCTGCGGCTGTGGCGGGGATGACGGGTTTATTGGTGAGGTCATTATATGACCCCGACGTGGCAACCGTAGCTAATCCGGCTATAGCGGCAGCCTGTACGGAGCCAGGTTTAATGGTCCCATTGGGTGCGTGCACCTGTAATAAGAAGTCATTGAGGATGGTGCCCCACTGTCCATCATCTGAGCCCTGTACCGGAAGTCGTGCCATATACGTTCTGCCATCGCTTATGCTTTATCTCTATTAAAGATACCATATAATGCTCCTTTTTGCCGCATCGCCGTGCTTGACAGCGCAGGCGAAGAGGAATATATTCAACTATATGGTTGAACGTAATGCTTACCTCGATGGTCTATTCGGCTCTCTGGCGGATCCTATTCGCCGGGACATTTTGCGGCGCCTGATCAGCGCCCAGTACACTATCGGCCAAATCGCCAGTGAGTATGATATATCGTTCGCCGCCGTTGCCAAGCATCTGCAGGTGCTGCAAAAAGCACAGTTAATCATAAAGCAGCGTCGTGGAAAGGAGCAGGTAGTGAGTATTGCACCGCAGGCGCTCCAGGACGCCAGTTACTATCTTAAACAATATGAATCGCTCTGGAATGATCGTTTTGATCGTCTTGAGTACATTGCAAAGGAGCAATAAATATGGGCAAAGCTACCGTTACCGCACCGCAGGACCAATCGATAATAACTATTGAGCGTATTTTTGCAGTTCCCAAAGACAAGCTCTATAAAGCCATCTCGACACGGGAATTAATTGCCCAGTGGTGGACCGGTCCGGGGTACGATGTGCGCGTTGAGGAGTTTGACCCGCAAGAAGGCGGCAAGTGGCGCTATGTGCAATCCAAGGACGGTGAAGAATTTGCCTTTTATGGTGTCATCCATGAGTTTGGCCCCGAGCGTGTCGTGCAAACCTTTGAATTCAGCGGCTTGCCCGAACGCGGCCATGTAATTATGGAAAAGATGGAGCTGACAGCACTGGACGACAACACTACCAAGCTCCAGGTGACGCAGGCATTCTTTAGCACCCAAGAGCGCGACGGCATGCTGCAAAGCGGCATGGAAGAGGGCATGAACAACACCTACGATGTTCTCGAATCGGTAGCAAAAGACCTATAGGCGCCTGTGCAAAGCCATAAAACCCCAGTAGTATTACTTGGGTTTTATGGTATAATATTATTTATGTCTGAACTCGTCGTAGGTGGTGGGGAGGCTGAAGGCCTCCAGCCGTACCCTTATTATGATCCACGCTTCCACACAGGTGAGGTGCAACTGAACGCCACTACCCAGATTGCACTAGAGGCGGTGCAGGGGCTGCCGGTAGTGGAAATCGGTGGACCCACCACCAGAGGCTTCCGCATGCTTGGTCAAAAGGCCCTCTTTAGGCAGCCGCCGCTCATTACGAACATACATGGTCCCCAGGCAGACGCACATATGAATGGCGCCGCCCTGGCCCTTCCGGATGAACGCATCGGCATGTGCCTGGCAAGTCATATCGGGACGTCTGATTATTTCAGGCATCCGGACGTGCTCCAGGACGACATTATTGCCGGTGCGGCCGCGGAATATGAGGCATTTATTGCCGACCCTGCCTATAAGCCAAACTATAACTTGCGACTGAAGATACTATCCGAGATGCATCGGGTCATCGTGCCTGGCGGCCTGGCGGTTATGGAGGCTATTGGGGTGGAAGACGTGGCGGCAATGCACAGCCTGGGCTGGCGGGAGCTCCAGATCCAGACGGTGCGCCGCCCCACCGCTTCGTTAGTGGACGGTGTCTTCATAAAGCCACTTTAGTGGGTATCGGAGCGTTAGGTTTCTCACTGCGCAGCCGCAGTGCATGGTGTGTAATGGGCTGCAAGGAGGAACCTATGTCTGAACTACAGAACAAACGAATAGCGATTATTGCCACCGACTACTTTGAAGAGGCCGAGCTGGTGCAGCCCCTGGAGGCGCTGCAGGAGGCGGGCGCAACCGTTGATGTGATCGCCCCGCATGAGGGTACCATCAAAGGCCTGAACCATGTCGACCCCGGCAAAGAAGTGCCCGTTACCAAAACATTCGCCGACGCCGACCCCAACGACTACGACGGGCTCATCGTGCCTGGCGGCGCGGTGAATGCCGATAACTTACGGGTGGTGCCTGAAGCACAGGACTTTTTGATTGCCATGCTGGCTGAACAGGAAAAGCCAACGGCCATTATCTGCCATGGGCCGTGGCTGTTGGCGTCGACCGGTTTAGCTCGCGGCCGCAAACTAACGAGTTTTCACACCATCAAGGATGACCTGCTGAACGCCGGTGCTGAATGGGTAGACGAAGCTGTCGTGCAGGACGGCACGATTATTACGAGCCGTCAGCCGGATGACCTGCCGGTATTTATAGACACCTTTAAGCGAGCGCTGAGCGAGCGGGACTAGGCCTACTGGCCGCCGCCCAAAAAATGCTCCTTGGCAGCTTCAATGCTGACATTGTTGTCTTGCGCGTACTGCGTAATTTGTTCCTGCATGTCCGCGCTCAGGTTACTGAGGTCGGCACCAGCATCAGTCACGCTGCCTGCTGCGTCACTGACGCTACCGGTCACATCGCTGCCTATATCACTGGCACCACCTAACATTTCTGAGGCTTTATTCTGTAGTTCATCGAAAAATCCCATGGGAATCCTTTCATTAGTATCCACTCATGATACTGGACAGCACTGAAGGTGAGCGTAAGAGTATCAGGTCTCCGTTATTATTTACTGACACATACATAACCGGTATACTACAGATACGATGGCTCGATTACCAACCCCTGGTTCAGACGATGGCCAATGGGGCACACTACTCAATGATTTTTTAGCAACAGCGCATACTAGTGATGGCTCGCTGAAGCCTGGTGTTGTCGGCGATAGCCAGGTGAGCAGTGTCAGTCAGGCCAAAATCACTGGCTTGCCAGCGGCATTGAGCGCTAAGACAGATACGACGGTTACCTACGGCACGACAGCTCGCGTGTTTTACAATACGATTGCCAGCTCCTATCCTGCACGCCCCAGCGGCTTTACTTCAGTGGAATGGGTTGGTCCAGTGGCGCCAACCATTGGCGGTGCGGGCAACGCGGTCGATGGCTTTGACACCTGGATCAACACCGCATGAGTGGCCCTGTACGCTACGTGGCATCGGGTGGCCAATGGCGTGCACTTTCCGGTGCTGCCTTGAACAATACCCGGGCAACTGCACCGGGTATTGTCTCGGCTGCCTATGATACCACTACCGACCTGCTGACTGTGCAGCTATCCGTACCTCTCAGTAACGGCGGTAGTGCCATTACTGGCTACACGGTAGTGGCCACACCACAGGGTGGGGGCGTGGTGCAGTATGCCAGCAGCTCGGGCATGAACCTTGCTGTCACGAACCTTATTATGGGGGTGACCTATGCGATTACCGCGTATGCCACGAACGCCGGCGGCAATGGTACGGCGTCGGCAGCCACCATGGTGGCAGTTCCTATGAAAACCTACGTGAAACCCCAGACGCACAACACAGGCATCCCGCGCGGGATGCCTGGTGATTCGCGAACGCCGGCACCGGCACTGACGCCAGTCACTGGCCTGGAGTTTGAGGATATTATTCAAGCGACAAACGGCAATGTGACCATCCAGAACTACGAGATTACTGGCGCCTTCAACCTGCGCCGCGATGATATAACTTTCCGCAACTGCTACTTTACTAGTAATCAGGGCACACAGGGTGACTCACTATTCCCGCTGATTGTGGCTGGGGGCTCACCGGCTGCTAGCCGGGTGAACTTTGTGGATTGTGAATTCAACGGGAATGGCCTCAATCAAATAGATCCACAGGGTGATCTGACGCAAGGATTTGGGTTATCCGAGCCGTGTAACCTCGTGACGCAAAATCATCTGCGATCCAATATTTATAGCTTTGTCGACGGCTTTCGTAATACAGATAATGGCCGCTACGAGTCATGCTATGTCCATGACCTTGTCTACTTTTGGACCCAGACCGACAGTACACACAACGACGGCTTTCAGTTTGTGGGCGAGGTGGACAATATGATGGTCATCGGCTGTAACTTCGAGCTCGCCACCAGCCCCTACCTGAGCTCAATCCTCCAGGTCAACGCGCTGTCTGCCCCCGGCAGCTACCGCACGCGCATCAGTATCGTGCACAACTGGTGGCAGGGTGGCGGGTATTACGTTATTTCCGGCTATCCGGATGTGGTCAATGAGGAGATAAGTATGGTATTTGCCCATAATCGCTTTAGCCTGCAAAGTGGTGCCGAGCAGATATGGTATCCGCAAGATGACTGGAGGATTGCGCTCAATCAGGGCAAGCTGACGTTGGTGAATAATGTATGGGATGCGACCGGTACGACCACCGGTGGGCTGCAAGTCACCGAGAACTCGCTTATTCCTGTTCCGGAGTTGAACGGGTAATGAACGTCTTGCTTGTTGTTGGTGATGCTGCTGCGCTTACCGGGAGTGATACGACGCTGCGCACCCGTTTGCAGACCACGCTGGGCCACGCAGTGACGCTGGTGAGCGATCACGATGCCGCGCCCAACCTCAGCGGCACGCAAGCTGTGGTGTTCGCGCCCAGTTGCAATAACAACGCCATCAGTGCCAAGTACGATAACGCGCCGTGCGGTGTTTTTGCTATGGGCGTCGAGCCACACTCGGCATTTACAGGCGGTAGCTACGCTGGTAACGGCGGCGGCCAATATGATTTTGAAGTCGTTGCGGCTGGTGACCCGTTGCTCGGCGGCCAAACTGGCATTGTTGAACTACTGAGCGGTCCCCCGAGTGAAAACTTTACCTATTTTGAAGACGGGGGATTGACCACTGACGTTGTACAGGTGCTCAAGCGGAACACCATCCGGGTTGCGCTTGCCCGGGCGCCACAAGGGGCAATTGTCTTCGGCGGTGTGCGTTTGCCCACCAGGCGGGTATTCTTTACGCCCAACGAAGGCTGGCCACAGCTGTTCAGCACGGCTGCATGGACCATTTTTGATAACGCGGTCGCCTACATTGGTGCTGCACCAGGGCAGTTCCCAACTGCCAATGCCGGCCTCGATCAAGAAGTCGAAACGGGCGATGTGGTCCAGCTGAACGGCAGTGCCAGTAGCGACCCGGACGGCACCATCCAAACCTATACCTGGCGGGTGATCAGCAACTCCGGCCCCGCTATCACGCTCTCCAGTACCACTACAGCCAACCCGACGTTTACCGCCCCCGCTACGGCGTGCACGATTGTACTGGGCTTAGTGGTGCGCGATAACCACGCCGACCAACTGAAATCTACCGAGGACACGGTACGCATCGATGTGGTGTCCCATTTGGTAGTCCGCTACGCTCAGGGTGGGTTGTGGATAGAAAAGCCAGTCTATGCCGCCAAGAATGGCAGCTGGTATTAGTAGCGCCACTGGCCGCCTTGGCGGTATTTGATGACCTTTTGTTTGTAGCCGCCCGTTGCCTGGTCATATATCGGCATGCGAGCGATATAGTCGAATGAGACATCTACAAAATAGCAGCCATCACCAAAATTAGCATTGGGGTACTCAATGCTGGAGCCGTATTTGAAGAGCCCGTTACGCCGGTTGAGAATATGCTCCGAGCGCAGTGCATGGAGCGGTGGGTTACTGATGCCGCTCTCATCAAACACCGAGCCAGTATAGGCGTAGTGTGCTTTGCCGTCAGGGGAGGTGTCGCAAGGAAAGTACACGGCTGTAATATACCGACGGTTCTTTTTGATGAGCGGCGGGTTCGTGAGAGGTATGGTCACGAACCCGATAGGATCGGCAGTACTAATCACGTAGTTTTGCTGGGTGAGGAGTGTGCCCAGCTCCCAGTCAAAAATGCCCCCGACAACGGTTGCGCCGTCATAGTTACGGTTGCCCAGGTAAAAGCGGACGCCTCGGACTACGCCCTCTTGGTCGCTGAGCCAGAGCGTACCGAGTGTTACGCCGGCTTGACCCTCAACGATATTGGCGTCAGTAGTGGTTGGTATCTGGTTGGTGAAGATAGTGAGGGGCATACTTAATCAATCCTATATATGTGTATGGTATAGCCATTGGTAAACGTATCGCTAAAGCTGCCATTTACAATGGGGATGGTCCGGTTTTCAAACAGGACGGTGGCAGTGGTGCCAACACCGGTCGGAATGGTAAAGGTCGTTGGTGTGCTGGTGTTGTTGCGGGCCCGTGAGCCAGCAAAGATATAAAACTTCCCGCCATGGTATTTGACCATGTGGTCGATGCCGTTCAGCATGTCAGGGACGGCGCTTACGCTGGCAAAATGAACAGCAAAGTTGTCATTCAGCACGGCTGCCAGGCTTTGAATCTGGCCATTGGTGGTCTTGGCGGCGGTCTGAATGGCGGCATACGCCGGGTTGCGGAAGTTGTGCTGGTCCTGGTGTGGACCACCAAAACTGTGGTTAAAGTAAATGATGCCGCGCGCGCCAGCAATGATGCTGTGCCAGACAGCGGCTGTCATGACTTCAGGCGTGATGTAATCGGATAACTGGGTGTTAGACGAGAATGGTCCGCCGTTTTCTACGAATCCCCAGACTGGCTGTCCGCGGTGGGGGTCGATGTAATCCCGGATAAAGCGGACGACACTGCCATAGTGGCAAGCACGTTGCGCTTCGTCTTTGGTGAGGTTGCGGTCGAGCATGTCATAAAAGTTGGCACCCTGGTTCCAGGGCGCGGCTGGCGCACTCCATATGTCACTATCGGTGTACCAGTAGAGGTCAGCGCTGACTGTTTGCTGGAAGCCGTGGTTCAGGTATACCTCAGTTCCCCCTGGTCGTCCCCAGGTAGGCAACAGGACGCCCTTGCCGTAGTTCACAAAACGGATGCGTCCATCATCGGGCATGCTGTTGGCCAGATTCTGTACAAAGGTGTATCCGCCACCTGGTGTCCAGTCCGCCGGATGGGACATATCCGGCTCGTC
The DNA here is from genome assembly GCA_035629475.1 of Saccharimonadales bacterium (SeqCode). Classification (GTDB taxonomy): domain Bacteria; phylum Patescibacteriota; class Saccharimonadia; order Saccharimonadales; family UBA4665; genus JARIHD01. The sequence continues at coordinate 18,598 of DASPHS010000025.1, read as the reverse complement.
GGTGAGCATATAGCCGATAGTCTCGCTGCCGTAGTTGGGAAATTGCCCACCAGTCAGGGCATACATGCCGTTGGAACGGATGAGCGCCATATCACTGTTCGTGGTCAATTCCAGGTAAGTGTTGATGCCGGTGTCTTTATCCTTGTCGATATCCGCCTGGGTCAGGACGCTTTCAAACCAGACTGCAATTGGAAAAAAATTGGGGTTATCGAGCGCGGCAGCGGTAATCGGGTAGCCCTTGTTGGCGTAGTAATCCGGGCCACCATCAATGGCTTGTAGCAACACATTCGGCAACGTGGGGTGTGGTACCAGACCGGTCTGCATCCATTTCCACTGGCCGTTAACCCGTACCTTCAGTTTGGTCATAGGGAAGTATCAATCCAGATGTCACCGTCTTGGGCGCCGGCACCAGGATCGGTACTTTGTACGAATATCTTAGGGCTAGAGCTACCACTGGTTGGTGCTGCCCAGTTCATGGCACCGCCACTGTAGGTCAGGATTTGGCCGTTACTAGGATTATTGCTGGTGGCCAGCTTGGCGGCAGTAACTGCGTCGTCTTGCAGGTGCGCTGCCGTGATGTTGTTGTCTTTGAGGGTGCCGTCAGCCTTGTGGCTCTGCGTCAGAAAATCATTGAGTACAGTACCCCAAACATTATCATCGGAACCAGGATTCGGTAATCGCGCCACTGTTTATTTTCCTCAATATATCTGATGATAGTGTACCAAAGAACATGAGCGTTTTGCAATTGCCCCTTCGGCCATAAGACCGCTGGAAAAACGTTGTTACGCAGGCCTCAATCCGCTACACTAATAAGCAATAGTGGAATGGGGAGTGGTATGAGAAGAGTAGGGTACTTGGCCGCAGCTTTCGGGCTGTTTGCCGTGCTGGTGGCGCCGTTACTGACGTCGCAACAGGCCGCGGCAGCGCAAATTGCCGGCGAGACGTTCCAGGGCGTCTCAACTGCGGCAAACCAATGGGTAAGCGGCGGTACGCCAGGGGCATGTTTGACGGCGGCTACGACAAACGCCTCCAATTCAATCCCCGCCTGTGGCGGTTCGCCTGATACAGTGGGCAGCGGTGCACTTCGCCTGACCTCCGCCGTTAACAACCAATCGGGCTTTGCCTTCTATAACACCCCCGTTTCCACCGAAGACGGCTTGCGCGTCTCCTTTGATATGTACCAGTACGGCACCACCACGGGTACCGGTGCCGATGGTATTTCTTTCTTCCTCATCGACGGTGCTGCCAGCCCGACAGTGCCTGGTGCCCTTGGTGGCTCACTGGGGTATTCCAGCAGTGACAACGGTAACAGCTCTGGCCTGGTGGGCGGGTATGTAGGAGTCGGCTTTGACCGCTATGGTAATTTCTCCGCCAGTAACTTTGGAACCGGTGGCACCGGCCGCCTCCAGAACAGCATTGCGGTGCGTGGGTCTGAAGATTCCGGAACCTACGGCTACCAGTTTGTCACTAATACACCGGCAAACGGTTCGATTGCTAATGATAGTGCTGACGACCGTGCTGACGCTAAGCGCCACGTCGTCGTTTCTATTAGTACCAATAACGTCATGACCGTCCAGGTTGACTACAATAACGGCCAAGGGTTGCAGACGGAATTGTCCGGCCTTGACCTGAACACCATCAATGGCGAGGGCACGCTCCCGCCGACCTTTAAGTTCGGCTTTGCGGCATCAACGGGTGGTTCGAACAATATTCACGAAGTCAGTGGCTTGAGCATCGACCCGCTCGACCCCATTCTGACCATAGACGGTGATGCGCCTGACGGCTTCCAGCAGGACGAGATTACGCCATACGAAGTAACTGTCGGCAACGATGCCGGTGGGCAGCCGACTGTCGACAGCATCGCCTTTAGCGCAACCCTGCCGTCCGGCCTGAAGCCAGTGACTGCCAGCGGTAGCGGCTGGACCTGTAGCGTCCAGGGGCAACAGGTACATTGTGCCCGTGCTGCCAGCGGCGGCGATGCCTTATTGCCTGGTCAAACGGCACCGGTTATTACACTGGGTATTATGGCTGCGGAGGATGCTCCTGCCAGCCGCAGTATCGCACTGACTGCTACTACTCCCAGTAATGGACAGACCATAACTGCGGCACTGAATGATACGGTTACCGTCGACCCAAGCTCAGATACTGACAAGATTGCCGACAGCATCGAGCAGGCCGCGCCCAACGGCGGTGATGCCAATGATGACGGTGACACTGATGCCGACCAGGAAACCGTAACCAGCCTGCCAAATCCCGTTACGGGCAAGTATGCCGTGCTTGAAACAACTGGCTGTACCGGTAACTCTGACGTTACGGTGGCCGCACAACAGGCCGGTGATACCCGCTACACCTACCCGGCTGGCCTGGTGGATTTCAAGTTGACTTGTCCCGTCGGTGCTACTGCTACCGTACAGATGTATTTCTTTGGCCTAGCACCTACCAATCTGGTCTTGCGTAAGTATAATCCCGTCACCCAAACATATAGCTCTGTCGCTGATGCAGTGTTCAATACGGTAACGATCGGCGGCCAGCAAGCTACCAAGGTCAGCTACCAGATTACTGATGGTGGTCCGCTGGACACTGACGGTACAGCAAATGGTACGATACTTGACCCGGCTGGTCCGGCTGTCCTGAGCGCTTCGGTGGCTGCTCCGCAGACTGGCTTGGCGGGCGGTTCGGTCGTGCCGTATGCGATTGCCGTCTTGGCCGCTTTGGGTCTGGTCGGTCTGGAGCTGAGAAGGTCATACCGCGCCCAGCCTTCCGCTAAGCTACATCACGAGTAATATAACACCCGCACAACAAGCGAGCGCAGCAATGACCTTTCGAGGGATATTGACGCGCTCGTTTTTGAGAAATAGCAACGCCAACAGTACGGTTACAACAATGCCAGTTTGCCGGAGGGGCGTGACTTCTGTAAACGTACCTTCTTTATAAGCAAACAACATGGCCAAGCTGCCAATGCCATAAAACGCTCCGAGCAGGGTGAGCCTTGCGAGCAGCTTGCTGGCAAACAGTGGGCGCAGACTGTGGAGGGTTTTAGGTCTGACCAGCAGGGTAACGATGGCAGTGCCCACAAAGCTGATGGCTGCCCATGACAGGCCATCGGTGTGCCGCCCAACATATGACCACGCAGTAATGGCTATGCCAAACAGTAAGCCAGTCAGCAATCCGAGCAGGGTGCCTTTGTCGAGGGATAACGAGCGAAGGTTGGGCACGATTATGGCTACTGCCCCAAATATTAACAGCGTGCCGATAATCTGCTGCAAAGCCAAACGCTCGTCAAAGAACAAAATGCCCAGCAGCATAATCCAGACTGCCTGGGTGGCAAACAGCACCGAAAAGTTAGAGGCATCAACCCGTTGGAGCGTCCTGGCGTAGGCAATGTGCCCGATGCCAAAAAACACGATGGCCGTTGCAGCTGGAGCGAGCACCGTATGTATATTGGACAGGCTAAATCCAGCCAGGACCGCTATTGCCGTCAGGAGTACGCCCACAATGCCCTGAAAAACGACCGCGTAAGCATAGGGGTCGGTCTTGTTGTTGTGCAGCAGTACTCGCTGTAGCAGTACCGACGCAGAAAGTCCAAGGACGCTGATTGCGGTGAGTAGTTGCCATGACATATTCCCCTCATGATACAGCAGGGCACCGTGCCTTGATATACTAAAAATGATAGGAGGTTGCATATGGCTAAACAAACAAAATCAAGCAGGCAAACTGATGCGGGATGGGGCATTGCTATAGGCATATCGTTGGGCCTTATTTTTGGTCTACTGCTGGATAATATCGGTTTTGGTATCGCAATCGGCGTGGCAATCGGCGTGGCGTTGAGCGCTGGCACGGTGTCCAAAGAAAAACAAAAGAAATAAGCACCAGTCAGGTATGATAGGTGCATGCAAAAGTATGACTTCTATATCGCAGGCCGGTGGCGCAACAAAGACAACATCAAACCAGTGCTGGACGCTGTACGGGCCTGTGGCTCCTCGGCATATTGTTTTATCGAGAACGAATACGCGGGTGAAAAGGTGGAATTCAAGCAGGATGGCGACCCAGAGGTCTTCATGCAGCAATCGGAAGCAATGGCCCAGGATGACCCTCTGATCCGTAAGATATTCGAAGCCGATATTGCTGCTGAGCGGGCTGCCGCCGCCATACTGGTCGTGCTGCCCGTAGGTATTGCCGGCCATATCGAAGCTGGGGTGGCGTATGGCATGGGCAAGAAGTGCTACGCTATTGGCCAGCCTGAAAAAACCGAGACGCTGTACTGCATTTTTGACAAGATATTCCCAGACATCCCAGCCCTTGAAGCCTGGCTGCGGGAGCGCAACTAATGCCAGAGTTATGGCAGTTGTATAGCGAACAGGGCGTGGCTTTGGCGGGGCAGGGTGCACCTAAAGATGAGGTATTTACTCAGGGCTTGCTGCACGGCGCATCACATGTTTGGATCTGGCGTACAACACCCGACGGCGTTGCGGTGCTGCTGCAAAAGCGTGCCGTCGATAAACGCACCTGGCCCAGTCGCTATGATATTTCTGCAGCCGGGCATATTGACCTTGGCTGCCGCTTGCTACCGCCCTGCGTGAAACTCAGGAAGAAATCGGCCTGACCTTCGATGAATCGGCGTTGCGGCTGATTGCCGTGCACCGGGCCTGCCTGACAACCGAAAACGGTGCTATTGAAAATGAATTTCAATGGATCTACGTATTGGAGTTGCCTGATGATACCGCTTTTAAACTGCAAGAATCAGAGGTGGCGTCATTAGTCTGGAAGCCGCTTGATGTGTTGCGGCAGGAATATGCCACCGACCAGTATGTACCGCACGGCGACTTATATTATCGTACCGTGTTTGACGCGCTGGTAAAGGCTGGCATATAGCCCGAGAAATCCGCTCAACTGTAAGGCATTTCATTCAGCAGTTACGCTTGATGGGCTATACTGCGGGCATAGTTAAACGAAAGGCCAGCATGGGACTCCTCAATACACTAAAGGGTAAAGTTACTGAAGTACTGAAAGACCCAGTCAAGCGGGCTAAGATTGAACGCTTTGCCAAAGAGCAAGCGCAGAAGCGATTCGCCAAACGGCGCTAACAGCCACCTACGGTACGAGTGCCGCTGCCACGATAATTCGTTCGTCGTATGATTTGCTGGCGCGGTCAAACGTACCCCCACAAGTAATCAGATTCAGCTGACGGGCAACTTCTGGCTCTTGTGAAAATAACACGCTTGGCGCATCGGCTGTTTTAACGCGACTGACTTTGACTACCTTAAAGGTTCTCGTGCTGTCGTTACCGAGTGTCACCGTAAAGGTGTCATCCTTTTGCATGGAAGCCAGGTCTTTGAATATGCCAGCTTCGCGGCGCCCATCGACGTGGCCATCAATAATGCTCAGGCCAGTGTCGCCCGGTTGGACACTATCGACGAACCAACCGGCAATATGGACATTATTGGGCACGGCGACGGCTTTGTGCTGATCTATGCCAACGTGCTGCACGTGTCCTTCGACTTTAATGGATGGAAGCTGTATGTACTTAGGCTCAGCCGGGCGGCCACGCCATGCATAGCCATCCTTGGGTGGCTTGGTTTCGGATGGGTTGTCAGTGGATACGGTAATAATATTGGGCTTGCTGACTGGAGTGTTGGCTGCGGGTGATCGCTGTGTCAGATAGATAATACTCGCGGCGGCGGCTGCAACTAAAACGATGGCTCCTGGCAGGAACCATCGTTTAGTAAGGAGGGTGTGTGGCTGTGCCATACGTCCTGTTTACACTTAGCGTGCGGACAGGCCACCCAGGCCGGTATTAGGGGCCGCCACGCTATTGATGCCGAGGCCGGCAGGGTCAACGATTACGCCGTTTTGAGCGCCATCATCATCCAGGTTGCCCCCGTCGGTTACCTGATAGCTAACTTTCGTAACGGTAGCGCCGGCGACAGTTTGCTTTTCGATGACCGCGTTGGGAATGGTCATGTAGGCCTTGGTTGAAGGCTTGTACTTGCGGGCGATGTAGCTACCGGTCGCATCGTAGTAATACTGGGTCACTGTCGCGGTGTAGCCTGGCGTACCACAGCTGACCGAGAAGTCCATCATGCCAAGCGGGTAGCTAAATCCACTATCAGCAGCGCCGTTAGCGCTGGCAGCGCGTAAATGGGCTGTCGTAATGGTGCAGGCGTCAGGTACTGCCAGGGCAACATACTTGCTGCTGACAGGACTGACAAAGCTCGACACATTGGCTTGCTCACTGTCGACAATGCCGTCGTTGTTGGCGTCACCATTGTTTGGTGCGGCGTCTTCGCTGCTATCACCGATGCCATCATTGTCGGCATCGGGGCCAGCCGCCTCTTCTTCGTCTTCTTCATCTGCGAACAGTGTCGTACTCGCCCAGACACTTGAATCGAAGAATCCTTCGCCGTCGTTGGTGCCGCCCAGTATCAAAGCGTCCTGATAAATGGCCAGAGCGGCAGAGTAGCTGACTTGGATCGGGGCGTTCTGGTCGATTGTTTCAGGAAGGGGGCCGATATCTGTCCAGTCGCTGCCTGTCCAGGTGAGTAGCCGCAAGTGAGAATCGTTATAGCCATGCGCAGCGACGACGATCTGGTTGTCGTATTCCATAACGGCATCGAGTGAATGTATTTCAGCGCTGGTGCCTAAGTTATTAGAGCCAATCTGCGTCCAAGAGGTGCTGGTGCCGTTGTAGCGCCATACCCGGGCTACGTCATCAGAGGTGCCGATAGTTGTAGCGATAACTTGTTCATTCACTACACCTAATGCTCGTACGTAGCTATTGCCACCGAAGCCATCAAGGCTGGCCTGCACCCAGTTGGAGCTGGAACCAAGCGTGTACTTCCACACCCGGCTGTAGTAATCGCCATCTGATTCGCCATGGGTTTGGATGTAGATAGTGTTGCCCTGGATGGCGATGTCGTTGTTATATTGGTTCGAATATTCATAGGTGTTAATGCCAGTCTGTGGCAGTACTTCCCAGGGGTCGCTTCCATCAGTGCAGGCGACTGCCAGGCTGAACGACAGGCTACTGTCGGTAATAGTGGCACATAGGTCGCCATCGGCGCTGTGCGCAATGTCATAAATAGCGTCCACATATGCGGTACTGCGGCCATTGTTCAGGGTAAATTTGGGGTCGAGGCTCCAACTGGTACCGTTGTATACCCATAGCTCGGCAGGACCATCCCAGTTTTCAACACCGACATATAGCTTGTCATCGTAGACATGCAGCGCCCGCACAACCTTGTTGTCCTGACCTGTCAGGCTGGGTGGAAGAGCATCTTGCCAGCCACTATTGGGGCTGTAGGCCATCAGCATTGCTGAGCCTTGGTTGTTTGGCCACTGGTAGCCACCCACGTATAGTTTGTTCTGATAGGTTTCGGTGTCACGGATGCCTGAATCTTTAATCAAGGCCCGTGCGGCTGGATCGGCAGCCGCCAGATTATTCCATTCGCTGCGACTGGGAGCAGCCGATGCCTGCCAGGCCATTGGCAGCGCGGCTACCACTAATGCAGCTATGATCACACTGTACAAAGCTATATTGCTTAGTCTTGTTGCTATTCGCATATAATTCCACCCTCTGGCCAGGTGAAGCCACACATCTGGCCTGTTCACTACTATTAGTTGCAGTATACCATGAGCGGTTTGGACTACGCGCGTATATTTACAGGATGATCATTGTGCATTTTGTCACACTAAATTATGTACACTTCATGGCGCAATTAATAGATAAAACCAGTCGTGAGAGACTGGTTTTTTGTCAGGTACACAATAAGTTTATGCAAGGGCAAGGACGATGAATGCCCAGATAGCGAGGAGTGCCGAAGCGGTCGTGAAGACTACGAGACCCGTGAAATACAGTACTCCCGGCTTGGCCGGCTGTTGTCCTGAATCGATGTATTCTTCTTCACCCATACCTTCAGTCTAGGCTAAAAGCGGGCGCCTGTCTGTGATATATATCAAAGGAAGAGATACTGCAGGTACCAGACGCCAAAGGCGGCCAGCAGACCCAGTAGGGCGGGCACGGTAGCAATCTTAAAGTAATTGCCTACGTTCAGCTCCTTGTAGCCACCCATGGCAACCACGCCGGCGGCACTGGCAATAATCATCAGTGACCCACCGTTACCGGCAGCTATGGCAGTGAGTGCCCATAGTTGAGGGTCAGTCATAGGCAATGTTTGGATGGCGATTGCCACGAGTGAGGCATTGTCCACGATACCCGATAGGAACCCTAGGCCAATGTTAGTGAGTATCAGATGGCTTTCGGTAGGATTGCCGCCCACGACCGTGGCTGACAGCCAGGCCAAAACACCAAGGCTGGACAGTGCCAGGACGGCCAACAGAATACCCATGATGTATTTTACTGAAGACAAGTCGACGGACTGGATGAGCTTATCGATGTTTGCTGACATGTGTGTTTCATTACGGCCCTTGCTCTGGTGTTTGGCGTATTCGATGATGCACCAGGTGAGGCCCAAGCCCAGCAGGAGGCCCATGTACGGTGGCAGGCCAACAAAGCTCATCAGTAGTGGGAAGAGGAAGCTGGACAGGGCAGTACCGATAACCAGTTTTTCACCCTTGCTGAGCTTGATGGTGTCACCTTCTTCACGCTTGAGGAAGCTGGTGTTGTCCAGCTGGCGGTATAAGAGGGCTCCAGCCACCAGCACAAGTGCCAGGCAGGGCAGGAAGGCGTACTGTATAACCTGGGTCGCACTGAACTTCTCTGCCAGCCACAGCAGGATAGTTGTCACGTCACCGATCGGCGACCAGGCACCACCAGCGTTGGCGGCAATGACAATACCGGACGCCGCAATCAGCATGTTTTTACCGGTAAAGAAGCGGCGGGCGATTTGCAGCATGGCAATAGTAATCGCAATGTTATCCAAAACCGCCGAGAACGAGAAGGTCAGGGCTAGAATAACCAGGAACTGCTGGCGGTCGTTGACGTTCAGCTGTATCAGCTTGGCCCGCATCAGGTCGAATAACCGGTAGTGAACCAGGATTTCAATCAATGCCAGCGCGGCCAATAGGAATGCGACAATGCTGAAGATTTCAGCGCCCGCATGTGACAGGGCATGGTCGAGCTCTTCTTCGTGGCCCCGCAGCTTTACGGCGGCTAACAGCCACAGTACGCCACCAAGGGTCAGCGCAATAGCCGACTTGTGGGTATTAAATTTTTGTTCGAGGGTGATGAGCAAATAGCCCAGGCAGAATAGTCCGCCAGCAACGATAGCGATTGTTTCCATAATTGAAGAGATTACCTTTTACCCATAAAGATTACTCTCATGGAGACCGTATTTCAAGCCAAGTGTCATTTTACATAGTATAGCGGTATGATAAGGGGTATCAACAGCGTAGTTCGGGAGGGCAGTATGCAGAAAATTGTTACCAGTTTATGGTTTGATAACGAGGCAGAAGAAGCGGCGAACTTTTATATTGCACTGTTCCCCAACTCCCGCATAACAAACATTATGTACTATCCCGAAGCCGCTACCGGCCCCTCCGGCAAGCCGACCGGCAGCGTGCTGACGGTGGACTTTGAGCTGGACGGCCAACAATATAATGCCCTGAATGGCGGACCGGACTTTCAGTTCAGCGAGGCTGTTTCGCTGATTATAAACTGTGAAACACAGGAAGAACTGGACCACTATTGGGACGGCCTGCTGGCTGACGGCGGCCGGGAAAGCCAATGTGGCTGGCTGAAGGATAAATTCGGTATGTCCTGGCAAGTTGTCCCTACCAAGCTGGACGAATTGATGCGTGACCCCAACCAAAAGAAGGTTGAGGCCGTTACTGCAGTCATGATGCAATCGGTCAAACTGAATATCGACGAACTGCAGCAGGCTTACGATAACGCGTAGGTAACCTCCAGGGACTAGGGTATAATTGCCGTTTGAGTGCATCTCTTAAGGAGGTTTCATAAGACTGTCGCATCAGCGATAGCCACTCGTACTTTAAGTACCTACAGAACAAGCGAAAGAGAGTTTCGTGACAACACGAATCCGCCCGAAGCCATGGCTTCGCGGCATCGCAGCGGCAATCGTCCTGTCCCTCTTGCCTCTCAGCGTGGTTACTCCGGCCCAGGCTGTCGGCTCCTACGACAACGCTCTCATTGCGGACGAAGCTTTGTCCCGCGTCGGCCAAAATGGCGGCCAGTGTCGTGCGTTCGTAAATGCCATCATCGATCAGGTGAGCGGCGGAAGCCAGCAACCGTACACAGCCGGTAACAAGAGCTACTTCCAAACGTTCATCGACGAAGACGGAGTGCGTATCACCAATAGCGCTGATCTGCGCAAGGGTGACGTCGTCCAAAAGGAAGAATGGGACAGCTCGCCCGGCCTGCACACATGGATTATCGTCAGCCATATCAACGGCAACACCTGGAACGTGGTGGACTCCAACCACGACTCCGATGGGAAGGTTCAGAACTACAACCGGACCTTCACGCTGAGCGAGATGACGCGTGCCTACAGGATGGGGACGGTGCTTGTGCAGCCTTCGGCCCCGGCCAGCAACGTCACCACCTTCGCGGGTAACTGGGCTGGTCCGACGACTGGCACAGTGCAGCAGGACTTCATGTACGTGACGCCTCGTTCCGATGGCGGCACGGACTTTGCAGTCTTCCGGTCTGACCCGGGTGGTATCCAGTGGGCTGGTTCGTGGGCTTCGGCTTCGAACATCTCATTCATGGATGCTCAGTTCATTCCGAACGACCTCAACGGTGACGGCCTGCTGGACATGCTCTACGTGACGCCTCGTTCTGGCGGCGGCTTCGACATGGGTTACCTCCGCAATACCGGCAGCCAGTTCATCTGGACGGCCAACTTGTGGAGTCCACCCAACCTGAACATGAACTCCATCAAGTTCATGCCGGGCAACTTCGTGGGCAACGACACCCTGGGCGACCTGGCCTACGTGACGCCCAACTCGAACGGAGGGTTTGACATCGCAGTCCTGCAGTCCAACGGGACGCAACTCACCTACACGCAGCTGTGGTGGCACGAGACCAACCTGTCGTACAGCAACACGCGTTTCGTGCCGGTGGACATGAACTCGGACGGCCGGCTCGACCTGCTGTACACCACGCCGCGGCCTGGCACCAACGGGTTCGACATGTCCATTGCCAGCAACACCGGCAGCGTGTTCTCCTGGGTCGGCTTTGAGTGGGGTGAACCGAACATCAACTACAGTGACATCAAGTTCATCCCCGGCTACTTCGGCAGCAGCACCCAGCAAGGATTCGCCTACGTGGTCAAGCTTTCCGGCGGTGGCTTCGATGTGCGCGTCATGAACGTGCTTTCGAACGGTCACCTGCAGATGGGCGGCACATGGTGGACGGCGGCTAACCTGGCTTACGCCAGTACCGTCTTCGTCCCCCAGGACAACAACGCCGACGGTCGTACCGACATGCTCTACGCCACGCCTCGTTCTGGCGGCGGCTTCGACATGGCGCTCGTGCAGAACACGGGGACAGTCTTCTCGTTCGTGGGCCAGCAATGGAACCCGAACGACCTGACCCTGGGCTCCACGAAGTTCCTTCCGCAGTTCTGATTAGGTACAAGTACCTGCGCAGGTAGTTCGCAGCCGCGAACGTAAACCCTCCTGCCGTGGCGGTGGAGTCTTTTCGGCCTTGCCGATCCCCCTGACTCCACCGCCACTTTGTACCACTATTATTCCTATTGATTCGTACCTAGTGTTTCTAGCTACTGTGTTGCCTTTTGGTAAGGGCACACTCCCGGTTGCTGCCGATGACGGGTAATAGCGCTTAGGCTGCTGCCGCTGCCTGCTGGCTGTCGGTAATGCTGACCATCCAGGCTATACCAAATGCATCAGTGAGCATCCCGAAGGTGTCGCCCCAAGGTGCTTTCTCGAGTGGCATGGTAATAGTGCCGCCCTCAGCCAGCTTGTCCCAATAGCCCCGTAACTCAGTTTCATTGTCGCCGCTCAGTGACATACTGATGCCGTGGCTTGGGGCATATTCCACGCCGTTTGGCGTATCAGAGGCCATGAGTACCATACCGTTGTCGGTAGTAAGCATGGCATGCATAACTTTGTTATCTTCGGCTGGATCATCAGAGGCATAGTATTCCTTGAAGGAGTTTACTTCCAGTTTGCCACCCAGGACCGTCTGGTAGAACTCCATCGCTTCGCGGGCATTATCTTTGAAAGCGATGTAGGCGTTAAGTCTTGTCTGCATGTATTTCTCCTTTGGTAATTGGTGATTCTTTCAGTATAACCCTTCATTCGCTTTACCGCAGGCAGCGTGTAAAATCCGCTGACGCCATGGTAGGCTAGCGTTTATAGTTGGTGCGTTGCCTTTTGGTAAGGGCACGCTCCCGGTTGCTGCTCAGCCCGAACGCATACGGTTTAAAGATATACACGGCAGCCAGGGCGAGTATCAGGCCGGAGAATACCGCATAGGTGCCCACGTTGGCACGGACGTTATTCAAGGCGGCAATTGATATGGGATTACTGACGCTTATTTTACGGTAACTAATGACGCCTTCCTCTTCGACGGCAATGGTGTGCACGCCATTTGTCAGATTGATAGCGTGAATGTAGTTGGTGTCGATGAGCTTGCCGTTCACCCATACCTTGACGGCATTACCGGCCGTAGCTGGGCTGACCAGTACGGTGCGGTTGGCTGGAGCGACCGGTGCCTTGGCGGCTGTGCGTGCGCCACCACCGGCAGTAATCGCTGTCGTGCTGCCCTTGGTAGGGCTGCTGGTTGCGCCAGGCGCACCCTGGTTTTTGAACGTTACGGTAACGGTTTCCGATTCGCCCATATTGTCGCTACTGTCAAAAGCGCGCAGCGTGACGGTATGTCTGCCGTTGCTGTATTTGCTAGTATCCAGGCGGAAGGTGTAAGGGCTGGTTTGGTCGGTTTCTATGTGCGTGTCATCTATGCGCAGGGTCACTGCTTGTACCTTTGTGTTGTCTGTGGCTATGCCCACAATGTTCATACCACCGGATTCTGTCGTATCTCTCAGCGGTTTGGCGAGTGCGAGGCTTGGCGGCACGTGGTCTTGGTTGGCGCCTGGCGCTAGAGGGGCAGGCTGGCTTAGTAATACACTACCGCCCCAGATAGCCCCAACGGCCAGCACTGCAAGGCCACCGGCGTGGCGCAGCTTCAGGCCGCTCAGGAGTGAGCGTTTTGGTTTGCTTGGAGCTTTTTTGGTGCTTCGTCGCTTGACCGGTTTCTTTACGGCAGCGACTTTTGTTTTGGTCGGCATGAGTTTGAAGCCTTATATGTTTGTTTTACGGAAGGTCGCGTCGCAGTGCTTATAAGTATAGCAAAAGAGCCCGGGCGTCCGGACTCTTTAGTGCGTTTTGCGGAGATTTTTGTTAGAACGAAATGCAAGCATGGGAATCTTTGGCCTGTACTACGTTCTTGAAATAGTCCCGCATATCACGTTGCATTTCGTGACTGCTGTGGTAGATGTCCCTCATGATTGCCTCCTCGTTAACCTTACAACTGTTAGTATGCATCCTGCTTCTGCTTTAGTAGGATTAAATATTTCACACAAAACATGTGATTAAACATAAGTCTACATCTTGGACACCTACAAATCGGCTTCGTAGCCGTCGTCGGCCAGCAGTAATTTCAGCTCCTGGCGGTCGTCCTCCGCGGCCCGTGAGTCAGCCAGGTAGGCTTCGTATTCCAACGGTGTAGCAAAGCGGGCAAGCACCGGGCCTGGCTGGAGCCAGTCTGGTGACGGGCTGTCCAGATAATAGGTAAGTGATGAGTAGGGGTAGGCAAACCAGCTTATCGGATTGCGATGGATATAGCGCGATACACGAGGCGCATAGGACTGGTCGGGCAGTCGGGCGGCTTTGTAGCGGCTTTCGAACAGTTGGCCGCTGCGATCGTATTTGGCGTTATGGTAGCGGCTGTAGGCGGTCATGACGCCGCGCATCAGGCGTTGCATGCTGCCCTCGGTTTGTTGGTACAGAAGTAGATGAAAATGGTTGCCCATCAGGCAGTAGGCTTGGAGCTGGAGGTCGTTGTGGAGTTTCTGGTACCGTACACCGGCGCTGTTGCGCGCTATCGCTGGGGACAAGTAACGCTGGAAGAGGCTCAAGAAGAACAAGAAGTCTTGGTTGTCCAAAAAGATGCGCTGCTTGCTGGCACCGCGGGCAAACACATGGTAGTAGCTGTATGGGGCATCAATCTTGAGTACGTTCCGGCGGGGCATAGCCTCACTATACCAGACCATGATTATGTATATAGAAAGGACAGTCCCCCTAGATTCTGTAACTTGCTTTACAATGTATAACAGGTAAAATCAGCGTATTAATACATGGAAAGAAGGTATGACTGGCCGATGTCCTGAGCCAATTTTAGATAGTCTGGCGCTGCGTGAAGCGGCTTTCACCGCCTATCGCCAGTACCTTAATCGTGAAGTGCCCTTTGAAGTAGCCTTGAACGCTGCTGTGCACGCGGCGGAGAGGCCAGATAATATGGCAATACAGCCCTGGGAGCGATTGGGCCGCCTGGCAGTCATCCAGCTGGACCAACCGCACTACGTTGTGCGGAAAGCCGGTCGGATCAGCATGGATGTGCTGTACACCATTGACACGACTGGCGACGTCACGGCGCTGCATGACGCCGTGCGCCGTGATGCTTTTCATTTGGGTCATGCGATAGACCCACTACTTATTGAACGCCCGATGGGGTTGGATATCGATTACGCGCCTGAGGCGATGCCACTCTTGAACCATTTACGGAGCGGTTATGAGATTGCCGTCCTCAGCCTGCTCGAACTGCGCCCCGAATTTACCCCTTCTGACGGCCAGCCAAACCTACCCTAACGGCGTAGGAAGGTGTATAATACCGGACAAACAAGCAACCCAAACAGCAGGAGTACGCAATGCATTTAACCGAGAAGGCGCCTAAGGTGCCAATTCAAAGTTTTAAACGAACTAAAATTATCGCGACGATCGGCCCTGTCACTGATACCTATGAGGCAATCCGCGACCTGATCGATGCCGGCGTGAATGGTATCCGACTGAACTTCAGCCACGGTACCCACGAGGAGCGTCTGGTGCAAATTCCTTGGGTTCGTAAGGCCGCCGAAGAACTCGGCAAGCCAGTGGCTATTATTCAGGACCTCCAAGGGCCAAAAGTGCGCCTGGGCGACTTCGAGGGCATTATTACCGTGAAGGCTGGCGAAGAGCTGCGCTTTGCATACAAAGTGGAATACCAAGAAGGTGGTCCCATCCCTACACAGTACGATCTGAGCCTGAAGGTCCAGCCTGGTGAGCGCCTGTACCTGTTTGACGGCAAAGTGCGTACCAAGGTCAGCAAAGTAGAAGATGGCCTGGTGTATGCCATTGCAGATAACGATGGTATTTTGCTGAAGCGCAAAGGCATGAATCTGCCGGACACCGACTTCAAGGGTGACATCCTGACTGAAAAAGACATGAAGGATATTGAGTTTGGCGCTACGCAAGACATCGACTATGTGGCCCTGAGCTTTGTGCAGACTGCCGATGACATTAACAACTTGCGTGCTATCTTGCGCGAGCGTGGCAGTCAGGCTAAGGTTATCTCCAAGATTGAAACACTTGCTGCCGTAGAGAACATCGACAGCATCGTACAAGCCAGCGACGCCGTCATGGTTGCCCGTGGTGACTTGGCCGTCGAGACGCCTGCTGAAACCGTACCAGTGGTACAACGCCAGATTGTCGGCCTCGGCCAAAAGTACGCCAAGCCAACCATTGTTGCTACGCAGATGCTATTGAGCATGGTGGACATGCCGGAGCCTACCCGCGCTGAGGTATCAGACGTGGCGACCGCCGTATTCATTGGTGCTGACTGTGTGATGCTGAGTGACGAGACCGCCAACGGTAAGTACCCTATCGACGCCGTAAAGACCATGAAGCGCATTGCTTTGTATGCCGAGCAGCACCCACCGCTCAAGACTGTCTATCCGTTTGACCGTGAGCACACCATGCAAAACGCCGTATCTGGCGCCGTGCTTTCACTGGCTGAGAATATTGCGGCAACTGCCATCGTAGCCGAGACTAAATCCGGTGCCACCGCCCTGGAAATCTCTTCCCGCCGCCCCGACACGCCACTGATTGCGGTTACCAGCGACATCCGTACCGCCCAGCAACTGGCGTTGGTATACGACGTAAAGAGCTACATTCGTCCCGATGACGCCCAGGCTGCCAGCAAGCTGACTGACTGGCTCCGCGAAAACGAAGTATTGCATGCCGGTGATACCATTGTCACGGTATCTGGCCGCTACCCCGGTAAGGCTGGCGCTACCGACACCATCAAGGTGCGCGTTCTGGAGTAGGCACTCGCTGCTGTCATCAAAAAACCTCGCTCGTACAGCGAGGTTTTTTGATGACAATGCCGTACCGCTTAGCGGCGGGGTACGCGGTTCATTTGCTCAGGATACGGGTCACACAGTTCACTCAGAACGGCTTGACGTTCGTTCAGCATGCTTACACCTACGTCGGTGGCTTGCTTGTCGTAGCCAAAGCTCATAGTGAATAGTTGGTCTGTAGTGGCAGTATCGGAGCGCTTATCGAGCTCCGCAATTTTGTCCACTTCGGCACGGTAACTGGAGGTAGAGGCACCTGCTATAGCTACCACGGCATTTGCGTTAGCCAGGTCGGCCGTTAAGTCACCTTCTTCCTCGGAAAGCTCATTATTGTAGCCCGCTTTGTTTGCCAGTTCGCCCATGGTGCCAAGTACGGCAGCTTGACTGGCCTTGTCATGGATTTCGGGGTCGCTAATGCGCTCCAGGCTGGCGCCAATCTGATCGGCTTGGGGGTTGCGGGTAACGGCCTCAGCTGCCAGGCGGGAACCGTAGGTCAAGTTAATACCGCGACGTACCTGTTGGGCCAGGGGGCTGCCCGATGGCATCTCCACGTCGCTCTTGTTGGTGACAATGATGTCAACTAAGCGGCGGCAGGCAGCCTCACCTGCAGCAGAGGTCGTTGCTGGCGCTGTTTCACCCGCAGCGGATTGCGCTGGGCTGGGCAGTGCTTCGCCGGTGGCCGAAGGGGATGGCGCTGGTGGCGGTGTAATTTCATTACCACCACCCCGGAAGGTAGCGATACTGCCGCCGGCTACAAGCGTAGCGGCGGCAGCAGCCAGGGGAATTGCGTAACGGCGACGCTTGGGCTTGGGTGCTTCAGAGTGGGGAGCTGTATTCATAAGTATATTATACTATAAATTAAGCATAATAGCAATATCCCCTGTGACATCATGAGTAAGCTATACTTACAACCATAAGAGGAATACCGCGCAATGTTTACAAAAAAGACCATCAAAGACATCGACCTTCAGGGCAAGCGCGTGCTGCTGCGCGCCGATTACAATGTCCCCGTAGATGAAAATGGCGTTATTACCGATGACTATCGCATCCAGCAATCCCTGCCGACCGTACAGGCTATCCTGGGGCAGGGCGCCAGTCTGGTAATCTGTTCACACTTGGGCCGTCCAGAGGGCCCTGGCGACAAAAAGACCACGTTGGCACCGGTTGCCAAGCGCCTAAGTGAAGTACTGGGGCAGGAAGTGCAGTTTGCGGCCGACTGCGTGGGTACCGAAACCGAACAGCTGGCGCGTGCTTTGCAGCCCGGTCAGGTGCTGCTGCTGGAGAACCTGCGTTATCACACCGAAGAAGAGAAGAATGATGACGCTTTTGCGGCCCAGCTTGCCAAACTTGGCGATGTATTTGTGCAGGACGGCTTCGGTGTCGTGCACCGTGCGCACGCCAGCACCGAAGCGATAACGCACCACTTGCCAGCGGTTGCCGGCCTATTACTGGAGCGCGAAGTCGATACCATTACCAATGTTATGGAAGCACCGGAACGTCCACTGATGGCTATTATCGGCGGTGCTAAGATTGCCGATAAAATTGAAGTACTGAACCGCTTTATCGAAATTGCCGACTTTATTGCCGTAGGTGGCGCCATGGCCAACACCTTCCTTGCCGCCCAGGGTATCGACATAGCCAAGAGCAAGTACGACAAAGATGAGCTGCCGCTCGCCAAGGACATCATGGAGCGCGCCAAGGAGCGTGCCCAAAAAGAACGCTTTGTCTTTTATCTGCCACAGGATGGCGTAGTTGCTACCAGTATCGACAAGACGGCCACCACGCGCATTGTGGACTGGGATGCACATGTTATTGCTCAGATTGAAAGTTATCCTAAGCAGCCCGCCGATGCTACGCGCGTCATTGCCGAGGATGAAATGCTCCTGGATATCGGGCCGTTCAGTGGCGCTTTTATTGCTGGTAGTATGCAAATGGCTAAAACACTGGTCTGGAACGGTACGATGGGTGTTACGGAAACACCTGCGGTGCATGGGCCTGTCGGGCCATTTGCGCATGGCACGGACTTGATTATCGAGGCTGCGCTGGGTGACTTTGGTCAAAAGCCCTTCAGTGTGGTTGGCGGTGGCGACACCGTCGGGTACGTTGAAAGCCGCAACCTGGTAAGTGCCTTCAACCACGTATCTACCGGCGGTGGTGCATCACTCGAGCTTATGTCGGGCAAAAAGCTCCCAGGCGTTGAAGCTTTGCAGAACAAATAATTCTTCCCGTCATTCCGGACTGCGATCCGGAACCCAGTAATCATGGACTTC
>DASPHS010000024.1:0-14003 GCA_035629475.1 Saccharimonadales bacterium (SeqCode) | reverse complement strand
TGGCTACCGCCGAAGGCGCCGAGGCACTCATCGAAGCTGGCGCCGATGGATTGCGTGTGGGGATGGGGCCCGGTGCGATCTGTTCGACGCGTATTGTTTCCGGCATGGGCGTACCGCAACTGACCGCACTCCTGGAGACATGCCGTGTGGCCCAGCCCCATGACGTGCCCGTCATTGCTGATGGTGGCATTACGTACTCCGGCGACGTAGTCAAGGCCTTGGCCGCTGGCGCCTCGACAGTTATGATGGGCCGAATGTTTGCAGCCACCGAGGAATCACCAGGCAAACTCGTCATGCTGAAAGAAGCGGACGTGCCCAGTCGCTTTTATGGCATCCTCGATGGATCTGCTGAGTACAAATTCAAAGAATACCGGGGAATGGGCTCCATCGCTGCCATGGAGCAAGGGCTAAAAATAAGTTCTGAGGACGAATTTCATGGCAAAAGCTACCAGGGCGACGTACTGGTAGCCGAGGGCGTGGAAGGTTTGGTACCCTGCTCGGGAACAGTCAAAGCCCTTGCCGACCAACTGATTGGCGGTATCTATTCAGGCATGTACTACGTCGGTGCCCGCACCTTGCCCGAACTGTGGCAGACGGCCCAGTTCATGCAGATCACCCAGGCGTCACTCATGGAAAGCCATCCGCACGACCTGTTTATTACCAACGCTGGCGACAACTACCAGTAGACCTAATCGTTGTGTCGGCGGCGCCAAGCAACCATCAACGCAACACCCTTGTAGCCCTTACGCATCGGCTTGGCGTCCTTACCCCCTACTGGCAGCAAGATGTATTCCAGCCCAGCATCGGTCGCGGCCTGGCCAATTTCTTCCATACTCAAACTGGCCGCTGGGAAGTGGGTACCGTCGCCAGCTGGCCAGCCCTCTGACCCAATAATAAATGCAGCGGTCAAAATGCCACCCCGGTCTGTAAGGTCATCGGGATTGGGCTGGCGCAATGCATCGCGCATAATCCGCATACCCTGCCAGAACGGCAGCTTGGATTTTACAATCGACTCAATGACAAAGATAGATTGCAGCCAGTCACAGCTTTCCGGCGCAAGGTCAAAAATGCTACCCGCCTCTACCACGCTACGTGCGAGCGCCTCCTGATAGGCATTGTTATAGAGCACTGGATCCACCCCAGCCATCAAGTCCGCAAACTGCGGCCACATTTTCTCGGCAAATTGCGGGTCCATCTGTCCGCTTAGCAGCCGGTTCATAAAATCACGGTTGGGCTGTGCGTATTCGCGCAGCAGTATTTTGCCTTTAGCGAATGGCGTCGTAAGCATCGCGCTGTACAGGTTCGATCCGGGGCCGATATCAATCGCACGCTCATAAGTGCCAGGCTGTAGCCCGAGCTGCCTATAAACAGTGATCACCTGTGGAATAAGCGCTGCCTCTTCATCAGTCGGCCTGGTGAAATTACGCGCCGCGTACTCATAGGGGTCCTGCCCCGTCCAAGGCGTAAAGCGGGTCAATGTGTTGCGATAAGCCTCAATATGGCGCCCCAGGAGTATTGCCGTTTCATACGTAATACCCTCAGCAGCCAGATCGGTGTGTGAATAGTCGTGAATAAGCGTATGATTGCGCTCCCGGCCCACTAAGTCACTTGCCCGCAACAGCAGTGCCGCGCCCTGCCTAGCATACATTTTATACATAGAATCCACATTAAAATGCACAATTTGCCGGTTTACATCGAGCTTGTGGGGATTGAAAAAAGTAGAAGCATGCTCAAAATTACTTGTCATAATCTGCCTCCCGTCACCGAGTTGCCGCGTGAGCGTGACCGATCCGTCTGCGCTTACCACTTTTTCCGCCAGCCACGGCTGCGGCTTAAACTTCAGAGCACCATCTTGCCTATATACTTTGCCCGCTCCTTGCGAGGCCAACAAATCGGTAAATGCTTCGGCCTTTGGCAGCTGCTGGCTAGAACGTATAAGACTGACCTCCTTGCCTGGTGTGTCGCCGGGCAACAGAATGCCCGCATCAAGCATGACCGAGCCAGCACCGACTGTCAGGGTATCTTTTTGCACCTGGCTCAGCTGTTTGGCGTACGCACCGGTTTCATCGACCACGGTAACGACCGGGCGAACGTTGGGTGTGATAGTGGCTATACGACGAAACATGCCGCCCAGGCGCCTGGTTACTGCGGCCGCGTTACTGTTATGGATGAGCTGCACATCATCAACGACAGGCCCCTCCATCTCTACCGGCCAGCCCTTAACGATTGCTGCCGCCACGTCATCCAGCCAGGCGCCACTGACTGCCGTGGTACCGAGTGGCTTGAGGCGCCCTGCCAGCTTGGCATCGAAAGACACTTCGCTGCTGTCCTCACCCCGCCCCGGAAAGGCCGCTCGGGCAGCCATCACCTCCTGGCGCAATAGCTGGCTGAGTGCATCGGCACGGGTTATCTGCTCTGCTACCGGCAGCTCCGGCTGGCGGACCAGCAGGTCGGGCGGAACTACCTCAGCGGTATTGGCTGTCAACCGGGCAGCTTCCGCAGCTATGACGTCAGCATCTAACGTCTCAAAAAAATATGCGTCTCTCAGCTGTTCCGTTTGGAGATAGAGCATTAGTAATACCCCTGGGCGGTGTAATGCTTGTACCGTTTCATACCTATTGCTTGATAGTAGCACGCTCTTGAGTGAGCGGAAAACCGATTATACGCGCGGCTGTTTGAGTGCGTTCCACTGGTCAAGCGTACATACCCGTGGCCAATCCCGGGGGTGCTTGACGTATGATTCAATCTCTTCGGCATGTACCCAGTGCCGCCGGTTGTCATGTGTAATACGCTCAGGGAAACGAATGCCCGACAAATGGTCAATTTCATGCTGGGCGATGCGCGCCGTAAAACCCTCGAATATACGTTCAACCTGCTGACCGTCCACCGTATACGCACGTATCTTCACAGCCACCGATCGCCGCACCAGCCGAAAAGCAGCCTTCCCGGCCTTCTTCAGTTTCGCGGCTGCGCCACAGTATCTCGGGATTAATAAAACATTCCAGCTTGTGATAGTTTTTGCGGTCAGGGCCCACCTTGGTGTCGATCAGCACAATGCAGAGCGGTTCACCAATTTGCGGCGCAGCCAAACCCACAAGCGTGCGACGCTTTGCCTTGCCGCGCCGGGTACGCTGCCCCTCAGCTGCTGCGTACAGGCGCTCGATAACCTCTTTTGTTTGCGTCGTGTGTATATCGGTAATGGCGACAGCGTGTGCCGGTTCGTTCAGGAGCGGCAGGCCCATAGGGGCCATACCTAGGAGCTGCTCTTGTTCGGCGCGAGCCCGGTCACCCTCCGTTTCAGCATAGTGCTCAAGCGGCAGTCGTAGCACGGAGCGTTTGGGCGCAGGCATCAGAACACGTATCTTTATCGGTTTTGCAGTTCTCACAGATAAGCACGAGATTGTTGCAACTTTTTAGGGCGCAATTTTCATAATTACTGGTCTTGGCTTGGCAGTGCACGCACTCGCCAATATCCTTGGCCTTATCGCTGAATTTGACGTTCATGCGGTCATCAAAGACATACAGAGAGCCCTCCCACAGGCCGTCATCAGCATAGGTTTCGCCATATTTTACGATGCCGCCGTCAATTTGATAGACCTCTTTAAAGCCACGCTTTTTCATCATGGAGCTGATGATTTCGCAGCGGATGCCGCCCGTACAGTAGGTGACGACTGGCTTATCCTTGATGGCGTCGTACTTGTCACTTTCCAGCTCAGCCTTGAAGTCATGACTGGTGCGCACATCAGGCACTACGGCGTCTTTAAATTTGCCAACTGCCGCTTCGTAGGCATTGCGGCCATCAAAAAACACCACGTCATCGCCGCGCTCGGCAACAAGTTTGTGCACTTCTTCGGGCTTGAGGTGTACGCCACCGCCGACCACGCCGTTTGCGTCAACTTCCAGCTCATCTGCCGCATCCAGGGCAACCAGCTCTTTGCGGACTTTGACGCTCAGCTTTGGAAAATGGTCGCGTACGCCATCGGACCACTTGAAGGTCATGCCGTTGAAGGGCTTGAACGCCTTGGTTTCTTTGACGTAGGTCTTTACGTCGTCAATGTCACCCCCGACCGTACCATTGATGCCGTGCTGCGAAATAAGAATACGACCCTTGAGATGAAGCTTTTCGCACAAGGTCTTTTGCCACAGCTTCACTGCCTCAGGATCACTGATGGGCGCAAATTTATAGTAGAGGATAATCTTTTGCATCAGGGGTGATTGTAGCATATTTTGTGCTTTTGTGCCAGCCCTGCACCTGCCAAATGAGTTGCTTGGTACGTACGCGTCCTGAGCAGTCATTGTATTAATTACTACTAATTGGCATCTGTTTGCATTGTTGTTACCGCATATGGTACACTGGTCGGTAACGTTTATGTAAACCAAGGAAAGGACGGCTCGGATGAACGCATCAATTGCACCAACAGGAAGCCGCTCCACAGCGCCCGGCCTTTCCACTCGTATACAGTACTAGCCGTACTGCTGCCCCACAAAAGGGCACCCTCATATCAAATAAAACCTTTACAACGTATTCCCTATTACCTTAAGAGCGATTAGGAGACTCTTATGTCCGATCTCAAATCCAATAAAAACGTGCTGTTATTCTATTGGCGCCACGCTTCACGCTACCCCAAACTACTGTGGGGCATGATTATTACCATCCCGCTGGCGGTGCTGTTTAACAACTTCTTGCCGACATTTGTCACCTCACAGATTCTCAACCGGCTGGCGAGCGGTGATTTTGTAAAAGGTGACCTATGGGGCAGCTTTGGCAAGGACATTCTGCTGGCTGTAGGGCTTGCACTGTTGGGTGGCGTCATCATTTGGCGCATTAACATCTATTGCAACTGGAAACTCGAAGGGTACGTCATGCGTGACATTTACCAGCGTGTGTTCGACCACCTTATGCGCCTTAGTTCGACATTTCATGCCAATAATTTCGGTGGTTCGCTTGTATCGCAGACCAACAAGCTGGCAAGCTCCTATGTGCGTATTACCGACACCACCATGTTCCAAGCATGGATTCTGCTCTGGTCGTTGATCTTCACTAACATTATCCTATGGTCACGAGCACCACAGTTTGTGCTCGCACTTGATGGGTTTACGCTGCTGTACATAATGGTGGCGTTCGCAGTCACCAAGCATATCCGCGCGCTGAACACTCTTGAGGCCGATGCCGGCAATAAGCAGACGGGTGAATTGGCTGACAGCATTACCAACGTCATGGCTATTAAAAGTTTCTCGTCAGCTGCGTCAGAGGCTGAGCATTTTGCTAAGACCACCGAAAAAGCCCGCATGGCCATTGTCGACGTAATGAACGCGACACTGCGTGTGCAGTTTGGGTTCAGCGTAATAGGTACGATTATCTTCGGCGCAGCCATACTGCTGGCGGTTGCCAGCGTGGTCGTCTATGATGCTGCGGTTGCCACCGTATTCTTGGTTTTCACGTACACGGCCATCATTACCGATAACTTGTGGCAGTTCAGCACCAGCGCCTTGCGCAATTACAACCGCGCTTTCGGTGACGCCCAAGCTATGACCGATATTCTGGCCCTGGAGCCAGGCATCAAAGACCCCGAGCAGCCGGAACCCGTCCGCATGCACAAAGGCGCCATTACCTTCAGGGATATGAGCTTCAGTCACCCTGAGTCCGATGACGACGGCGGGCTATTCCAAAAACTCAACCTGGAAATTAAGGCTGGTGAAAAGATTGGCCTCGTGGGCCATTCCGGTTCGGGCAAGACAACCCTTACCAAGCTGTTGCTGCGCTTTAATGACATCGACAGCGGCGATATCATCATTGACGGCCAAAATATAACTGCCGTCACCCAGGACGATCTGCGCAGCAGGATTGCCTACATCCCCCAGGAGCCCCTGCTGTTCCACCGTTCTATCCGTGAGAACATTGCCTACGGTAAGCCCGACGCTACCGACGAGGAAATTCACGAGGCCGCCCGCAAGGCCTACGCCCACGAGTTTATCGACAAGTTGCCAAAAGGCTACGAGACACTCGTTGGTGAGCGTGGCGTCAAGCTGTCAGGCGGCCAACGCCAACGTGTGGTCATCGCCCGAGCCATCCTGAAAGATGCACCTATTCTGGTGTTGGATGAGGCCACAAGTGCACTGGACTCTGAAAGCGAAAAGTACATCCAGGCCGCACTGCTGGAGCTGATGCAAAAGCGCACGGCGATCGTCATTGCGCACCGCCTGAGCACGGTACAAAAAATGGACCGGATTTTGGTTCTCGATAACGGCGAGATAACCGAACAGGGCAGCCACAAAGAGCTCATTGCCAAAAAGGGCACCTATGCCACCCTGTGGGCGCACCAATCCGGTGGGTTCATCGAGGACTAAACCCGCCCTCAACCAAGCACGCCTCAGTCCTACTTGGGTTCGGGTTATGGCGGCAGTGTCAGGCCGCCAACCCGAGAGTTTTTTGGTTACTTTTTGCGGTACAAAAAGTAATGAAGAAGTAGCAGGTATTTATTACTGGATTCCCGATCAGGTCGGGAATGACGGGGACCTGCTCCTAGCGGGTGTGCTTTTTTGTGTGTGAAAATTTATATTGTTACAACCACCCGACACCAAGTATTACTAATCGGTATGTCGAGTGTCATTTTCACAAGCACCAGCCGGCAAATCGTCAAACATTACTGGCATGAGGTCCGGCGCTACCCCTGGTTTTGGATACCCGCAGTCCTGCTGGTGCCCTTGGGCGTGTTCCTGATAAACTTTGCTGAGCCGTACATTGTGGCGCACGTTATCGACACTTTGAGCAGCCGCACCGTGCAACCGCATGAAGTCTGGGACACCTTCGGCCCGTGGATCATTGCCTTTATTGCCGCAGCCGTCGTGGGTGAATTAGGCGTATGGCGTTTGCTGGTATGGCTTATTTGGAACCTGGAAAAACGAGTTGTCTTTGGCCTATACCAAAAAAGTTTTGCCAAGCTTTCCGCCCAAAGTGCCAACTTCCATGCCGCACGGCTCGGCGGTTCACTGGTCAGCCAAACGAACAAATTTGTCAGTAGCTACATTGAATTGGCAAACACAGTCACCTTTACTATCCTGCCTCTGCTCAGTGCTATCGTCTTTACCTTTGTCATTCTTACGCCCCGTGCACCACTGTTTGCCCTCGGGTTGGCCATCCTCTGTATCCTGTTTATGGCCCTTGGCGTCCTGAGCTTCCGGCGTATCCGTGACTTAAACACTGCCGAAGCCGAAGCCAATAGCAAGCTGGGTGGGCTCATATCCGATATGATCACCAATATCATGGCCGTAAAAAGCTTCGGACGCGAGGCGAACGAAAGCCTGCACTTCCGGGCTGCTAACCAAAAAGCCCAAGCTATTACCCAAAAGGTCATCAAGGCGACCATTGCCCGGGACCTGGGCTTCGGTTCACTGTTGGTGGCGGGCAGTATTTTTATGTTTTTGATCCTGGTAGGTGGACCGAGCAAGTTCGGCATTACCATCGGCACGCTTATCCTGATTGCCTCGTACAGCTTTGCCATCTTTAACCGGCTCTGGTCATTCAATAACATCCTTCGCGATACCAACCGGGCGCTGGGAAATGCCGCGCCAATGGCCGCGATTGTCGATAGCGAGCTGGAAGTCCAGGACCCGGAACACCCAGAGCCGGTGCGTATTAGCGACGGCACTATTGTATTCCGAGACATGCGTTTCGCGCACGCCGATGCCCGCGATACACCGCTCTTTGAACACTTTACTCTAGCCATAGCGGGCGGCGAAAAAGTGGGGCTGGTCGGCCATTCTGGCTCCGGCAAGACCAGCCTAACCAAGCTATTGCTGCGCTTTGCCGATGTTGATGCAGGCGAAGTGACCATCGACGGCCAGAACATTGCCGCCATCAAACAGACCGACCTGCGTCAGCATATTGCCTACGTCCCTCAAGAGCCGCTGCTGTTCCACCGTACAATTGCCGAGAACATCGCCTACGGCAAAGTGGGGGCTACGCCCCGAGAAATAAAAGAGGCCGCCCGCAAGGCCAACGCCCTCGGCTTCATTGAAAAACTGCCCAAGGGCCTGCAAACGGTCGTCGGCGAACGTGGCGCCAAGCTATCAGGTGGACAGCGCCAACGCATTGCGATTGCCCGGGCTATCCTGAAGGATGCACCTATTCTGGTGTTGGATGAGGCCACCAGTGCGCTGGATTCCGAAAGCGAGGCGCTCATCCAGGAGGCCCTGGTGGCATTAATGAAGGGACGCACCGCGATAGTCATTGCGCACCGCCTGAGCACCATTCAGAACATGGACCGCATAATTATGCTCGGCAACGGGAAAATACTCGAGGAAGGCACCCACAAGCAACTCGTGCGGCGAAAAGGCGCCTATGCCAAGCTGTGGGCCCGCCAATCTGGTGGCTTTGTGGAAGAATAACATGACCGCAACGGCAATATAGCGTACAATAGGCCTCTATGAAGAACGTTGACAGGGCGACGCTACAGCTATTTTGGGAGGCAGGTTTGCGCAACCGGCGACTCCTGTTCTTGGCCTTCGCCTTCCCACTTTCTGCGGTACTGCTCAACATGGCGGCGCCCTTTTTAGTGGGCAAAATACTCGCCGCCCTTACCGTTAGTTCTGGTGACCCGGCGCAATACATCCCCTACTTCATTGCTGTCAGCCTGTTAGGGTTCCTGGGCAACCGCTATGGATTTATGGCACTCCTGGCCCACCAGGCACGTACGATGAGCTACCTCCAAGCCAAGGCGCTCGGTGCACTCATGAAACGGAGCGTGGGCTTTCACCATAATAATGTGGGCGGCAAGTTAGTATCTGATGCCATCGACCTCCCTCAGGCCTACTCCCTCATAGCCGGCAACGTGTACGCCAATGTGCTGCCGTTTGTGTTAACACTGGTGATAGGCACCGTCGTAGTATTTATAGAATCCTGGAAGCTCGGCCTGGTCGTACTGGCTATGGTAGCCTACGCGCTAATTAGTGGCATATTCGATAGCCGGCGACGCGCCCACCTGCGAGTACGACGGCTCAAGGCCACGAAAGAAGTTACCGGGCACATGGCCGACACCATCCTTAACATGTTCACCGTTAAGACATTCGCTCGTGAGCCAAATGAAATGGACCAGCACAAGTCACTCAACCAGACGTTACTGGACTATCGTCTTGCCGATTGGAAAATTGCTGCCCGGTCCGGCAGCAACCGGGTGGGTGGACTGCTTATACTCCAGCTCGGCTTTATATTGCTGACCATACAACTGGTACGAGATGACCCGGCGCTCCTGGGTGTGGGTATCTTTGTCTTTTCATTTATCATTCTGCTCAGCAACCGTCTCTTTGAAATTAATACCATGATCCGTAATATTGAGGATGGGCTCCTGTAGGCCTCCCCGATGACCGAAATTCTCCACGAAGAACCTGAGATCAAAGACGCGCCTGGCGCCGCCCCGCTTGCGGTCAAAAAAGGTGCCGTTGACCTGCAGGACATGACCTTTAAATACGAAGACAGTAGCAGCCAGCAAGCCGTCTTCACCAACCTCACCCTGCACATTAAGGCCGGTGAAAAAGTCGGTCTGGTCGGCCCGAGCGGCGGCGGTAAATCCACCCTTACCCGCCTGCTCCTGCGCTTTGAAGATATTGACGCTGGCACCATAGCCATCGACGGCCAGGACATCAGCAAGGTCACCCAGGAGTCACTGCGTAATGCCATGGCGTACGTGCCTCAGGAACCCCTGCTCTTCCACCGCACTATTCGTGAAAATATCGCCTATGGCAATGACAACGCCACGGATGCATTAGTTGTCAAAGCCGCCAAGCTCGCCTTTGCCGACGGCTTTATCCAGGAACTGCCTGAAGGATACGACACCATCGTCGGCGAACGTGGCGTCAAGCTGTCCGGTGGCCAGCGGCAGCGAATTGCCATCGCCCGGGCCATCCTAAAGGACGCACCCATACTCATACTCGACGAAGCCACGTCGGCCCTCGACTCGGAAAGTGAAGTACTCATCCAGGATGCCCTGTGGCAGCTGATGCAAAAGCGCACAGCCCTCGTCATCGCCCACCGTCTCAGCACCATTCAAAAAATGGACCGCATCCTTGTACTGGAGAACGGCAGCATTGCCGAACAAGGCACGCACGCCGAGCTGCTCAAGCGTAAGGGCACCTACGCCAAACTGTGGGCCCACCAGTCCGGCGGCTTCCTGGAAGATTAACGCGGCAGATTAATAAGATTGGTTTCCGTCTGTAGTACATACAGGAGTTCAGTACCGATAGTCTCTTCACCCCGCCGCATAGCGGCTGCCGTACGATGTGAGCCTTCCATAGTTTGGAACAGGGTCATGCCATTGGGTTGCACATATGCTGCCACTTTACCCAGGGCTGGAGCAACGGTCAGCATAGATGCGTAGTCGCGAATCAGCTCGCTGCTATCGCGCTGCATGCCCTGGTCACTCTTGAGAGCACCACGGCCCCTGCCGTGCTCCCAGGATACAAAATCAGCAGCGCTTACAAAGTTGGCCAAGCGTAACCGGATGGGAATATCGGCGCCAGCCAGTACCCTACCACGCATGCGAGAGGCTGGCAGCTCATCCTCGGGCACAAAATGCCGCTCAGACAGGTGCGGACCGGCGTTCACCGCCCCAATAAGTGCTTTAGCAGCCGGATCAAACCGGCGCAACAAAAAAGCCTCTTCAGGCAATGCGTCCAGCGCCTCGTGCACGGCCGGACCATGATAAGCCGGAATGCGATCCCATGGCCGGTCAGGTGAACCTATACCCCATGCAGCAAGCCGATTCCGGTGATAGTTAATAGCAGCTCTTAACATTTGCTATATTATAAAATAAAAAGCCCCTCATTACGAGGGGCTTTTACCGGAAAGAGTCAAGGACTACTTGCCTTCCTTCTTCTCTTCAGCAGCGTCAGTCGCTACACCTTCGGCCTGGGCCTCAGCGGCTTCGGTTTCAGCAGCTGAGGCGTCAGTGTCTTCAGCGTCGCCACCGGCAGCGTCGTTAGCTGCAGCAAGAGCGCTTGGCTCAAATACGGTAACAATAACGTGCTCAGGGTCGGTCTTAACCGTTACGCCCTTGGGTACAATCAAGTCAGCAACGGTCAGCTGGTCGCCTACGGCAGTCAGCTTTTCGCCGTCGTAGTACAACTGGTCAGGCAGGTCCTTTGGCAGGGCTTCTACCTCTACGACATCAAGCTGGGCCAATACAACCAAGCCAGCGCGCTCAGCGGGCGTAGCATCGTTGTCTTCCGCCAGCTGTACCTGTACGGGGATTTCAGCGTCAACGGTCTGGTTGGCCTTAACGGCGTTGAATACAACGTGGCGCAGTTCGTGCTTTTTAGGGCTGAATTCAGCGAACTTAATCAGTGCCATGTAGTTTTTGCCACCGGCTGTCAGGTTAACGGGGTGGTGCTTGCCTGCGGATTCATAAGCTTTCAGCAGCGGTACGTATTCACCCTGGACAACAATAGACGGCTTGCCGTGGTCATGGATAACAGCTGGAACCATACCCTCTTTACGAAGCTTCTTCACCGCTTTACCGACAACGGTACGCGGCTGTAGATCAATAACAATATTCTGCATGGTTTCTAGATCTCCTTATCTTTATTCCCATCCTCAAGCAGTATAGCATTTTGACCTTAAAAAAGCCTGAACACACTCCTGTTGCCGCCTATGTTTTTGCCAGGTTGCAGCCAAACTGCAGTTTTGCCGTGCTACAATGAAGGCAATGTTATTTGGCGTATCTATTGAAGAAGTCATCACCGCCTTCGGCGTCGCCGGTATTGCCGCGATCGTATTTGCCGAATCAGGCCTGCTCATCGGGTTTTTCCTGCCCGGTGACACCCTCTTGTTTACAGCAGGGTTCCTGGCGCACCAGGGCGTTATTACCACCAATGTCCACCTGATGGTCTTTATCCTGTGGGTAGCCGCCGTACTGGGCGATAACGTAGGGTACATGTTCGGCAAGCGCGTCGGCCCGCGTATTTTTGGCAAGAAAGACTCTATTCTGTTCCACCAGGACAACCTGCAACGTGCTGAGAAGTTTTATGAGCGGTTTGGACCGATTACCATCATCATCGCCCGCTTTGTGCCTATTGTCCGCACCTTTGCGCCGGTAGTGGCTGGTGTCGGCAAAATGAACTATCGTAAATTTCTGGCCTATAACATCATTGGCGGCGCATTGTGGGCAGCTGGTATTACCTATCTTGGCTACTTTGGTGGTGCCTTCCTGGAAGCCCGCGGCATTGAAGTAGACCACCTCATCTTGCCTATCGTAGCCGTCGCTATGGGACTGACTATCATTTCGCCGCTGTATCACATTTTCCGTGAACCATCGTCACGCAAAATGTTCGCCGACAAAATCCGCAAGCTGTTCAAATCAAAACCAAAAGACGCTAGCTAGGTAAATTCTGGCGAGGGTGCAGCACGTTATCGTCTGACAAATCGTGCTGCACCGTTCCCTCTATCAGCCCCTGCATAACATCACCCCACGTTACTACTGCAGCGTCGTGGCAAATAATACCCGCTTCGATGACGCGTGCTGCACCGTTCCAGTGCCGATCACTCAAATCCATGCGCTGTACTGGATCGGTATACCCAGGTATGTATTGCCGGGCAACAGCTAATTCATCATTGAAAATCGCATTATTTTGCGCGGTCCGCTCGGCCGGAATGTCATGCCCATACCCGGCATTTTCAACGCGATACAGCATAACGGACAGCATGTAACTACGCAAGGAGCTCCGCCAGGCAGGGAGCCTGTCCGGGCGACCGCTTTTTACTTCCAGCTCAACTTCCAGCAGCCGACGAGCAAAAAGCCCCACGTAGCCCTGTGTTGTTAAGCGGCTTTCCCGTGAGGCGTATTCACTCATGCATACACTCCCTATAGCATCCGTTTGAGGAATTGGCCGGTATGGCTGCCAGGTACTTTAGCAATTTGCTCAGGGGTACCCGTGGCGACCACTTGGCCACCGCCAGAACCACCTTCTGGGCCCATATCAATGATGTAGTCTGCAGACTTCACAACATCCAGGTTGTGTTCGATAATGACCATGCTGTTACCGGTATCAACCAGGGCGTGCAATACGTGCAGTAACTTATCGACGTCCGCCATATGCAAACCAGTTGTCGGCTCATCCAGAATGTATAGCGTGCGGCCAGTCGGGCGGCGGGACAGTTCAGTGGCTAGCTTGATACGCTGCGCTTCACCACCAGACAATGTAGTAGCTGGCTGCCCCAGGCCTATATACCCCAGCCCCACATCGACGAGCGTCTGCAACTTACGGGCAATAGATGGAATGTTCTCGAAGAACTCCAAGGCCTGCTCACAGGTCATGCCCAGCACGTCACTGATGGTCTTGCCCTTGTAGTGGATTTCCAGGGCTTCGCGGTTGTAGCGCTTGCCGTGACAGACTTCGCAGGGCACATACACGTCCGGCAGGAAATGCATTTCAATCTTGATAATACCGTCACCGGCACAGTTTTCACAGCGACCGCCCTTAACGTTAAAGCTAAAGCGGCCGGCGCTGTATCCGCGCAGCTTAGCCTCAGGCGTGGAGGCAAACAGTTCACGAATAGGCGTAAACAGGCCCGTGTACGTCGCCGGGTTGGAGCGTGGCGTACGGCCAATGGGTGACTGGTCGATAATAATAGCCTTATCAAGCTGTTTGATGCCCTCAATGTCATCGTGCTTGCCGGGGACCGTGTTGGCGCGCATCAGGCGAGCCTGTAATTCCTTGGCTAGGATGTCGTTGATAAGTGAGGACTTACCGGAACCGGACACACCGCTGACGACGACCATCTGCCCCAATGGGATTTCTACGTCTACGTTACGCAGGTTGTTCTCGCGGGCACCACGAATCCAGATGCTCTTGCCAGTCGACTTACGGCGCTTTTTAGGTACCGCGATCGTACTTACCCCGGAGAGGTAGCGACCAGTGACACTTTCGGGGTTCTTGGCCACCTCGGCAGGCGTTCCGGCGGCAATAACATGTCCACCGTGGATGCCGGCACCAGGGCCAATGTCCAATAA
>DASPHS010000023.1:0-18316 GCA_035629475.1 Saccharimonadales bacterium (SeqCode) | reverse complement strand
CCGGGCGGCTATTCGCGATAAGAATATCGCGGTGGGCCTCGTGTTGGGTGCCGGCGTGCGACAGGATGGCACGCCGTATCGTGAGCTGCAGGCGCGGTTGGACAAGGCGGCCGAGGCACTGCGTGAAGGTTATGTTACGGCGTTGATTGTTTCTGGCGATAATCGTTTTTCGCATTATGACGAACCGACTGCCATGAAGCGCTATCTGACGGATGTACAGGATATTGACCCTGACAAAGTGCATATGGACTACGCCGGACGCAGTACCTACGAGTCATGTGAGCGGGCGGCCAAGATATTCCAGTTACAGGAGGTGTTGCTGATTAGTACGCCGTCCCATTTGCCACGCGCTATTTACTTGTGCCGGCATTTTGATGTGCAGGCCTATGGCTTGGCGAGTGACGCTGCATATGAGGCTAATAATGCCGGACGCCGTGAAGTACTGGCCCGCGCCAAGGCTCTCTGGAATGTCTATGGACTAGGTGAGCCGACTGTTTTGGGTGAGCCGGTCAGCCTTTAGTTAATAATGCCCAGTGCCTGTAAGTGCGTGCGGTGCTCGGGGTTGGCAATGTCAAATTTGCCTTTGTCGCCCTGCAGTACGCGCTCCGGGAATTGGGCGGCGACTTGCCAGGCGCGAACGTTGCCCTCCAGGTACACGATGTCTTTGTAATAGGCGCCACCCTGCCCGTCCGTGCCTTTGAGCAGCCGTACCGTCAGTGTCCAGGCCGCAGTTTCGGCAGCCGTAGCGGCATCGTCTTGCCCACTAATCAGGAACCAAAAGTGGTATACCTGCTCAAGCGTACGGTAGACCTCGCTGAACGGCAGGGGCTTGCCTGCTACGCCAGCACCCAAACAGACGCCCAGGTGTTTGAGTATGTTGAAGATCCACGCTTGCTGGCTGATAGCCGCCGGTACTGACCCGGCCGCCAGCTGTTCACGCATGAAGGCCCTGCCCTCGTTGCCCCATTCGTAGTGATCCAAGCCGGACCCCAGCAGGCGCAGTGGGCTGCGTAGGCCGTTGACCCTTTCCAGCAGATGACTGCCCACTTCATGGGCGACGATACCACTGAACGCGGCAGGCGTCAGCGCATAGGATCGCGGCCGCACGACCTGTTTGCTGCTGTGCAGGACACCCCAGTAGCTGCTACCTTCGGCAAT
Source organism: Saccharimonadales bacterium (SeqCode) (assembly GCA_035629475.1). GTDB lineage: Bacteria > Patescibacteriota > Saccharimonadia > Saccharimonadales > UBA4665 > JARIHD01. The sequence goes on along the minus strand of DASPHS010000023.1, from coordinate 17,158 downwards.
AGTATAGTCAGGTGCAATGGCTGTCAGTATGCGTTCAACCAGCGGGTCGCCCTCTGCCGGGGTGATTACCTTGCCGGGCTGTACGCTCACGCCGGCAAACAGCTGATCGGTGTAGCCACCTGGTGTGCTGTGTAGTCCCATCACATCGCGGAATACGTCGTCGCTGGGCTCCAGACTGACTGCGTCATCGGTGTCCAGGATGGGTATGCGCTGCAATACACCTTCGGCCGCTTGCCGTACAGGTGCCTGGTCATGGGTGGTGTAGGCTTGGGCCATGGCCCGTAACCAGGCGCACACAGCAGCGTGTATCGCGGCGTCGGGGGCGCCGTACAAGCGCTGGTTGGCAGCGGCATAGGCTGCCTGGTCTTGGTCTGCTGCGGCCAGCCACAGGGCACAGCTATCAATAAGTTCGGCAATCCGTGCCTCGTAAAGGGCACGTATGTGTATATTGGATTCTTCCTGACCGATGGCTCGCTGTAATGCCTCCAGTGCTTGCTGATGCTCAACAATACTCGTGCGGTACTGCGTGTCGGGCTGCAAGACAGGATTGGCTTGTTTGCCTGAGCTATAAAACGCCGTTTTGGCGGCAGCAATTACATCTGCTGGCGGCATAAGGTACGTATAGAGTTCACTGGGGACGGCGCTGAGCGGTAGCAGCGCATCATGCCATTGTTGGTCGAGCGGTTCTTGGGCAGGTTGGAGCAATGTATACATATATCCCTACTATACAGCCACAAAGCTGCAGATTTTTGCTAGTATAGCTGCATGAAGTATTGCCAACATTGCGGTCATTTTTTACAAGAAGAAATCCTGGGTCTTTCCTATATCTGTCCTGGCTGCGGTAAGCACGCCTATGAAAATCCTGTTATGGCTGTTGAGGCTGCGCTGTTTGATGAAGATGGCCGCGTGTTGCTGGGCAGACGTACCCGAGAACCCTCGGTTGGCCAGCTGGACCTGCCTGGGGGATTTCTTGATCCGCATGAAACACTGGAGGACGGCCTGATGCGCGAATTACGCGAAGAGCTGGCCATTGAGCCTGATGCCTACGGCCCACTGCGCTATGCTGGCAGCCGTGTCGATACCCATACGCAGGAAGACAATACCCGCCAGGTGGTAGTGGCTATCTTTACGACTTCTATTGCCCATCGGGATTTTGTACCTAACGACGAAGTTGACGAATTTGTCTGGAAGCTTTCCCACGAGCTCACCCCACAGGAAGCTACGTCCCAAGCGGCATATGACCATATTGCCGCTGCTGCAAAACAGCACAACGCTGACCACCAACAATAACTTGCTACGACACGCTTTACATACAATAATGTAAAGTAGAAAAATGAGCGAAGTTAGTGCACAGAATGGTGCTCAATACCCGTTTGCATACGGCATCGAGGAAGAAATCAGTCTACGGCATTTGCCTGGTAGCGACTTTAGTGATCAGGATTTGCGGGATGCGCTCAATCTGTACCAGCTGAGCAACAAAGACGTGTTCTATACCAGCCGAATGGATAGTACGGGTGGCGGATTGTACATAGACCGTAGCCACTTGGAGCTTACAACGCCCGAATACGCCACCGTCAATGAGCTGACCGCCCGCGCTCAATCGCATGAGCAAAAAGAAATAGCTATTGTTACGGCGTTCCTGAAGGGCCAGCAGCAGTCAGAGAGAAGGAATCGTGTGGTGGGAATCCACCGTCGCATTGTTGATACCAGAGGAAATACCTATGGCCTCCACGATAACTATGGATTCTTAAAGACTCCGCAGTTGCTGAATATCGTCGCGCCCATTGTTTCTGGCCACCTGGCGACACGCTCCTTTGTAACGGGCGCAGGATACGTTACACCGCGCAGCCTGCTGTTCGCCCAGAAAGCCCAGCACGTTGATGCCGTAATGGGGTATGAATATAACGATACGATGTTCCGTACGACCTCTGACGAGGGTGGCACACGGTTCGAGACCCGTTGCAATGACATCAATATTAGCCCCTGGGCGATACGCATCCGCATTGGCTCGACGGCGATTGCACTGGTACTCGGCCGTACGCCAGCAGGTGATAACCTGGCGCGTTTGGCACGGGAACTACTTGGCACTGAGCAGCAGTGGCATAAGGGCCCATATAGGTATAACCAAATGCACCTCAAGCAAGATGGCAGCCTGAGGGCCAGGCGCAACCTTTTCAGGGCGATACGCTATCAAATGCAGATGGCCGAGACGTTTCTTTCCTCAGATATGGCAAAGTATGGACCGGAGCCGCCGGTAGAGCTAGCACTCATTGCCCATGGTTTATATGACTACTGTAAAGATGTCATACACGTCGTTACGGGTGATGCTCCCTACACCTCATTGGCTGACCGTGCTGACTGGGCAGCAAAAGTCATGCTGATTGATCGGCGTATTGAGCGTGATAAACAAGATGACCCTAAGATGAGGCGTACCCGCCAGGATGCGACCGCCATAAAAGACGATCTGGCATATGACTACATACAGGTCGACAACCGGGAACCGCCAGTACGCGTCAGGTACGGTACAGGCTATCTTTTGCGCGACAAGAAACATTTTTTTGCCGGGGAAATTGATCCCGCTGTGGTTGCCCAGGCTGGCAAAACACCGCCTTCCAATATGCGCGGTGCCCTGCGCGCTGAGCTACTAAAAAACTATGACGTTAGTACTGCATCGTGGCGGAGCGCAGCGCTCATCAATGACACGACCGGCAATACAATAACTGTCTCCATTGACGATCCACGTACACATACCTTCAGTCCGGACCAGCTCGACTGTCTGGCGCGAGCCAGGCGCCGCACCCATTCCCTATAAAAATACGCCGGTTTAGTCGGCGTATTTTTCGGTAAAGGCCCGCAGGCTGGAGATGATCGGCAAAATATCTTTCCCCTTTTCAGTGAGGGTGTATGTTACCGATTGCTTGTCGCGGGTTTCGACATGTCGCTCCACGACGGCTGCCTCTTCAAGTTTTTTCAATCGGCTGGTCAGCGTAACGGGATTACAATCACCGAGCTGGCGGTCAATTTCACCAAAGCGCAGCTCCTGTTCGCCGATGGTACTAATAAGCCTGAGCGTCCAAAAGTCACCTACCAGACGGAAGGTTTGGTCAAACTGACATGGTGCTTTCGGGCCGGTGCATACATCATCTGTAATCGGCTGCTCTTTGTTCATACTGTGTATTATACCACTTGCTATAAAATATATAGTACTTTATAATCGAAAGTACTATAAAAACTATAGCATGAAAGGACTTAAAAATCCATGGCTAAAAAGATTCAATTAATTATTGGTAGTACACGTCAGAACCGTCTCGCCCCACAGTTTGCGGCATGGATAGAGGCTCAGGCTGCACAAAACAGCGATATCGAGCTGGAAGTAGTCGACCTTAAGGAGTGGAACCTGCCATTCATGGACTCCCCCGTCCCACCCGCCTACGGCCCCGTAGACACCCCTGAAGCCAAAGCTTGGACCGCCAAGCTTGCAGAAGCAGAAGGTTTCATTTTCTTGAGCGCTGAGTACAACCGCAGTGTTCCTGCACCCCTGAAGAACGCGCTTGACTACACTGTTGCTGAATGGAAAGAAAAGCCAGCAATTATTGCTACCTACGGCTACATCGATGGTGGTGCAAGTGCCAGCCGTCACCTGGAAGACATTTTTGCCTGGTTGAAAGTTGCTGTCGTTGACACCAAGGTAAACATGCTCATCCAAAAGGACTGGCTCGACGAAAACGGCGCCGTAACCAACTTGGCTGCACATCTTGATGAAACAAACACCGAGACGATGCAAAAAGCTCTGACAGAGCTTGCGGCATAAGCGCAAATACTGCTTAATACATAGCAAATAGGGAGCGTGGCCATGAGCAATGACATAAATGGTGAGAAAACAGTGTTGGTAATCTTTGGTATTACAGGAGATTTGGCGCAGCGCAAGCTGCTGCCAGCACTACGCCACATTGCTCAGGCCGGCCTGCCCCTTCCCTCGCAAATTATTGGTATTTCCCGCCGAGCCGTTGAAGCCGCAGATTTGCTGCGTCAAACATTTGGCGAGCAATACGACACCCACGCCCAAGCCATTGAGCAGCGCTTGACGGTCTTCACTATGGACCTTGCCCAGATTACTGACTACCTTCGGTTAAAGGATAGCATCGCAGTGGCCTGCGGTGACCAACCACCGGCACAAATTATTTTTTACCTCTCAGTCCCACCACAGGCCAGTCTGCCAATCGTCGAGCACTTGGGCGAGGCTGGCCTGAATGATGAGCGCGTCAAGCTGCTGCTGGAAAAGCCCTTTGGCGTTGATCTGGCCTCTGCCGAGGATACGGTCACGAGTATTAGTCGGTACTATGGCGAGAATCAGCTCTATCGCATTGACCACTATTTGGCCAAAGAAATGGCCCAGAACATTGTGGCTTTCCGCAGTTACAATGCCATCTTCAAGCACCTGTGGCACCGGGATTTCATTGAAAAAATCGATATTATCGCCAGTGAGAAGATAGGCATCGAGGGCCGCACAGGGTTTTATGAACAGACAGGCGCCTTACGTGACTTCCTGCAAAATCACCTGATGCAGCTGATGGCTTTGACGCTGATGGACATTCCTGCTGACTTTAAAGTGGAGGATACGCCCGCACTGCGTCTGCAAGCGCTGCGTTCGATTGCGCCCATTCATGAGGCGGATTTTGCCAGCAACGTCATGCGCGCCCAGTACGAGGGCTACGCTGCGGAAGTTGCCAACCCGGGCACTCAAACCGAAACATTTGTCCGCGTGACCCTCTTTTCGGAAGACCCCCGCTGGGAGGGCGTGCCGATTCGCTTAGCGACGGGCAAGAACTTGGCCGAGCAAACGACGGAAATCAGAGTCTACTTCAAAAAGGCCCACGAGGCTGAAGCAAACCTGCTGGTGCTGCACATGCAGCCCAAAGAAGGTATCGAAGTCGCACTGTGGGCCAAAAAGCCCGGGTATGACAAAGAATACGAGGCAGTTAATCTGCAATTCGATTACAAACAAACGAGTGGCCGCTCGGTGGAGGCCTATGAGCGGGTGCTGGTAGACGCCTTTGCTTCGGATAAAAGTTTGTTTACCGCCGCCGAGGAAGTGCTGTGTTCATGGCGCATTCTGCAGCCTATCCAGAGCCGCTGGGCAATGGATTCCGGTCCTATAAAAACCTATACACCCGGTTCAGCAATCGAGTCTTTATTCTAGCGGGGAGGCTGAGCGCCGCTGGCAGCTACCTCTTCACCCATGACCGTTTTGATCTGGGAAAGATAAGCAGGGTCTACAGGTAGGTCGTCCGAGCCGGTGTATGTATCAACGTGGTCACCTTCATTGTCGATGGTCAGCGTCCACTCCTGGGTATCGAACATATCGGTGTTGTAGCTTTTGTTGACTATCTGGGCGTCAAACGACGTATAGGGACTGTCGTTGATGCGGCTGACGCTATAGCTGGCAATACGGTTGGGGTTGAGTGCTCCATCTTCGGTACGGGCAACCGATAGTGCGAGCATGTAGGTGCCTGCTTTCTCAGCGGGCGTGGACAGCTGGAACCGTACGTTACTGTCGCTCTCTTCGTTGTTCATAGTGGAGCGTTCACCAGGATGAGCGCAACGGGTATTCAAGTATCCCAAAAGTGCCGCTCCCATAGCGGTGTACGAACGGCTCGTCTTGGTGCCGGGCTTCAGCTCGGCAGGGATGCTACTTATTTCGTAACAGGCGTTTCGGCTAGGGCTTGGTGCGGGACTAGCTGAGGCTTCCGCAGCCACCGAAGCCACCGAAGGAGCGGTTGTTGGTGCGGCCTCTGTGCCGGAACTGCTGCAGCCGCTTGCAAATGCTGCTGCTGTAAATGTTGCGAGTGCAAGAGATTTTTTACGCATACTAATACTTACCTTGTCCTCTGGGGCGTAACGTGCTGATCGGGAATGGCCACGCCGGTTTGCGCAGCGTCGTTGCTAAGGATTTCGTGACCTGCTTGGAGCTCGCCCAGGACCTCTTCGACTGACATCAGTTCAGTGGCTACTGACCGGTCAGAAAAGACTACCCAACCGCCCCTGATCGTATCGTGGACCGTATTAATTGCAAGTCCGCCTTGCTGTATCTTGAAGCTGGTAATGGCTGCGGTATCAAGCTCGCCCATAGCCGTACGGCCGACATTCACCCCGAAGCCTGCGCTACCCGAGCGGGCTTCAATGCTCACTTGCCGGGGGTCTTCGTATACGTACACTCCTGGCGTATTGTTTGCCTTGGCGTCAGCGCAACGGGCATTCAGGTAGTGCAGTACTTGGCTGCCCAAATGACTGAAGGCTGTCGTGGCAGGCTGCACTGAGGATTCAGCGGGAGATTCTGTAATCGGGTAGCACTTATCAGGCGCGAGGCCGATGGGGGTCGGCGCAAGGTTCAGCAAGGGGTTAGCCGCATCGGGTGTTGGTGCGGCTGCAGGCGCTTCAGCACGGTGTGCTGGCTGTGCTGGTCGCTCACCGGTAACGCCGCCCAGTAATGCAACGCTCGTACCAGTCAGAATGGCTACTGATCTAAGGGTGTTCATTGTCAAAATTATAACATACTTACGCAATAAATGCAATGCCCGCCGTCACCGGTGACTGGCCCTGCGCGAGCGGACTCCATGCTACACTAGATGCATATGAATTACGTCAAACGAGTGCTAAAAAATAAATATAGTAGAAGTGCCCTGCTTGGCCTGACCGTGCTGGTGCTGTTTGTAAGTTCTGGCTTTGGCTATGCCTACGCATCCAGTCCGGCTACCATCCGCGATCCTCAGTTTGAACATCTGCACTTCCGCATGCAGGTACTTGTTAAGGGTAAGGCAGTGAACTTTGCCGACAAAAAATTCCAGGAGGGTTATGCCGGGGATAACTGTAATGCTGCCTTGACGACCCATCCTATCCATTTTCACGATAATAAGGACCAGTTCGTGCACATCCACTGGGCAAATATCACCGGTGGCCAGGTATTGAAGTACTATGGCTGGAATGAGACAGGCGGCAATGACGGGTTGCTGGGGTATCGTTTTGACAAGTTCCCCAATGCCGTAGCCGTACCAATCCATGGCAAGGCACTTCCCAAGATGCCGGCAGATGCCAAGGTATATGTATACACCGGCGACGAAGCCAACTATAAACAGCGCGATTACCAGGATTTCCTGAACCAGGACCTTGAACGGTTCTTTGATACAGAAAGTACCATCAAGCAAGAAGATAGCCTCAGCCTCGTAGACAAGCTATTCCCCCGTGCCGCAGCCCATGGTACCGAAACGCATGACAAGACTATTATGGCCCCCGCCGATGGCAGCAAGCAGGTTCAGAGTGTCAGTCACACCCAAGAGGAGCTGAAGCGTCTGAATAATGTCATTGGTAGCGTCGTTATGTTCGTGCAAAAGGACAAGCCCACCGATCAGCAAGTCAAAGACCGCTTCAGTAAGCTGGAGCCCGTGTCTGAAAGCTCGTGTGCTGGCTAGATGGATTTTCTTACAGCCATCGTAGATATGATAGTATCGTTCCTGCAAGCCATCCTCGACCTTATTAAGGGCTTGCTGAACGCGATTATTTCGCTGCTTGAAGGCATACTCGGCCTGTTCTCCTAGGGGGTGTTTGTGCGTTATTCGACATTCACAATCGTCATTTAATAGCGCATACTTAAACCATAAAAAGAGTATAAAATCTTACACAAATCGGTTGTGCTTTTAACATGGTTAAGCTTATAATGAGGGCAATAGCAAAACAGTAAAGCACCAAAAAAGAGAGCAATGAGGATATTGATGCTTGGGTGGGAGCTTCCACCCCACAACAGTGGCGGTTTAGGCGTTGCCTGTTACCAGCTCTGTAAGGCACTCGCCAAAAAAGGTGCTGACATTGAATTTGTCCTCCCCTACACCGCTGATCATAGCGATATCGACTTTATGCGCATCAACTCAGCGCATCCGCAAGACGTCGAAAAAGTCCTCAAGGCCGGCATTGCGTACGACAGCTTTAAATACACCAAAAAGACCGGTGAAGTTGAGTGGGTTGACCTGTATGGTCAATGCGCAATTTACGAAGAGGCCGTTGGACGGATTGTACAGCTGGCCTCTTTTGATGTTATCCATGCCCACGACTGGCTGACTGCCCGGGCTGGCATACGCGCCAAGATGGCTACTGGTAAGCCGCTGGTGGTGCACTTCCACTCGGTAGAAGCTGACCGTTCAGGCACGCCTGGTGGCGGCAACCCTTTTGTGCGGGAAATCGAAGAATTATCTATGCTGATTGCCGACAAAATTATCGCTGTCAGCCAACACACTAAAAACAGTATTATCCGTGAATATGGCATTCCGGCTGACAAAATTGAAGTCGTCCATAACCATTTCGACCCGAGTGGTCTCATCCCCGAAGACGGCGCCAACGCCTACACCTACCTGCACGAAATGAAACAGCACGGCTACCGGGTTATTTCCAGTGTTGGCCGCCTGACCGTCCAGAAGGGTCTGCCTAATCTGCTGCACGCTTTTAAAGAAGTGGTAGCCCGGGCGCCCAAGACTATGCTACTGATGGTTGGCTCCGGTGAGCAACGCAACGAGCTGATTGGTCTAGCTGGCGAACTTGGTATCGGCTGCAACGTGCTGTTCGCTGACTTCCAGCGCGGTAAGGGCTATCGTGACGCCTATGCGGTGGCTGATCTGTTTGTAATGCCATCCATATCTGAGCCTTTTGGCCTCACCGCACTCGAAGCATTGGGCTACGGTACGCCCATCTTGGTCAGCAAGCAGTCGGGTGTGTCAGAAATGATTACCAATTCTCTGCAGATAGATTTCTGGGACACGAACGAGCTGGCCAATAAGATGACTGCCGTTGTAACGAACGACAGCTTGCGTGATGAACTGCATGCCAATGGGTACCGTGAGTATCTTCGCCACAGCTGGGATAATTCCGCAGATAAGACTATGGACATTTACCGCCAACACCTAACACAGCACACACTCGCAGGAGCATTCGCATGAGCAAGGCAATCGTTCTGTACCTCCACGTCCACCAGCCGTACCGGGTGCGACCTTACACTATTTTTGACATAGCCAAGCACCATGATTATTTTGCAGCGGGGTACGAAGACAACACCAGCAACGAACGCATCGTGCACAAAGTTGCCGAAAAATCATACATCCCCACCAACACACGACTATTGCAGATGCTGAACGAGCATCCTGAGTTCCGCCTGAGCCTATCGATTACTGGTACTATCATTGAACAGCTGGAGCGCTGGGCGCCGGAAGCCCTGCAGTCCTTTAAGGACTTGGTGGCTACTGGCCGCGTAGAGATTGTCGCTGAAACCTATCACCACAGTCTAGCGTTCTTCTATTCGCACTCTGAATTTGAAGCCCAGGTCAAAATGCATGCCCGCAAAGTGCAGGAAGTATTTGGTCAGACACCGCAGGTCTTCCGCAACACTGAGCTGGCGTACAACAATGACGTTGCCGCGTGGGCCGACAAGGCTGGCTACAAGGGTGTTTTGGCTGAAGGCTGGGATGACGTACTTGGCTGGCGCAGTCCAAACTTTGTCTACCGCCCTGCCAACACCGACAACATCCGCCTGCTGATGAAAAACTATCAGCTCAGCGATGATATCGCATTTCGTTTTAGTGACCAAAGCTGGGAGGGCTACCCCTTAACCGCTGATAAATTTAGCGGTTGGCTGAACAATACGGCTGATGCCCAAGTGTTTAACCTGTTCATGGACTATGAAACATTTGGTGAGCACCAATGGGGTGATACCGGTATTTTTGACTTCCTGTCACACTTGCCTGCCCAGTGGTTGGCCGCTGACAAGGACAACACCTTTATGACGGTCAGTGAAGCTGTCGATTCCTTTGAGCCTGCCGGCGACATAGACAACCCCCAGACAACTACTTGGGCTGATACCGAGCGTGACCTCAGCGCCTGGGTCGGTAACGGCATGCAGCAGAATGCTATCGCCAGTCTCTATGAACTGCAAGGTAAGATTTTGGGTACCGGCGATCTGGACCTGATTGAAGATTGGCGTCGGTTGCAAACCTCTGACCACGTGTACTACATGTCTACCAAGGAGTTCAACGATGGCAGCGTCCACAGTTACTTCAGTCCATACGCCAATCCGTACGACGCATTTATTTATTTTATGAACGCATACCACGATCTGCGGTATCGCTTAACCGAAAAAGGTATAGAGATTTAGCATGGGACGACCAGTCGTATTAAGTAATGGGCAATTATTCGTGGGACTCGATGAAACGGGTCTGGTACACGATTTCTACTATCCGTATGTCGGCTTGGACAACCTCACTAACGCCCGCAGTACCCAGCACAAGATTGGTGTGTGGGTAGACGGTTCCTTTAGCTGGGTCGGTGAAGATGGCTGGAGTTGTGACGTGGTCTACAAGGACGATACGCTCATCAGTAGTGTCACGATGACCTCTACCAAGTTGGCCGTAGAACTGTCATTCAACGACTTTATTGACCCTGAGCATAATGGTTTTGCCCGGCGTGTCACCGTTACTAATACAGCTGATGCCCGGCGTGACATACGCATCTTTATGCATCAGGTCTTTCAGATCTCCCGCGCAGGACGCGCCGATACGGCAATGTACGTTCCTGATGATAATTACATCCTCGACTACAAGGGACGTTGTTGTTTGCTTATCTCGGGGCAGATAGTTGATGGCGACGCCTTTGACCAGTTCGCCGTGGGGAGCTATGGCATCGAGGGTAAGGCCGGAACCTTTAAGGACGCCGAAGATGGTGTGCTGTCTGACAATGCCGTCGAACACGGTGGCGTTGACTCGGTAATCCGTTTCCGTAATGAAACTGAAGCCCAGGCCAGTTTTACCTTGGACTACTGGATTATTGCCGCCGACAGTCAACAAGACGCGGAAGTAGTCCACGGCCTGTACAAGAATCATGGCCTTGCGCCACGCTTACAGGCTGCTGCAGCGCATTGGGACGCTTGGCTCCAGCCAAGTCAGAGCCGGTTGAGTGAGTTGGACAACCAACACCGACGTGCGGTGGTGCGCAGTATGCTCATCATCAAGGCCCACTGTGATGTGCGTGGCTCAATTTTGGCAAGCGGTGACTCCAGTATCTTTAATTACGGCCGCGACTACTACTGCTACTGCTGGCCGCGTGATGGCGCTTACGCTGTGTGGCCGCTTATGCGCCTGGGGCAGTATGACGAAGCTAAGAAGTTCTTTGAGTTTGCCCGCGATACGATGCACCGTGATGGGTACCTGATGCACAAGTATCAGCCTGATCGTGCCGTCGGTAGTACCTGGCACCCTATGCTGCACGGCAAAAATAAAGAGCTGGCCATCCAGGAAGATGAGACCGCAAGCGTGGTGTTCATGATTGGTGAATACTTCCGTATGACTGATGACCGTGCCTACGTTGAGACGTTTTATGACACCTTTATTTCACCCACCGCTACGTTCATGACGGGCTTCATAGACGAACATACTGGTCTGCCTCACGCCAGCTATGACCTGTGGGAGCAGCGGTTCCTGACAAACACCTACACCGTGTGTCTGACTATTGCCGCCCTTGAGACAGCCGCTGAATTGGCCACTGCCTTTGATCATCCTGCCGATGCCGTAACCTGGACCAAGGCCGCTGATGCTATCCGCGCGAACCTGACCGGCCTGTATCACCCAGAGGGATACTTCCGGAAGGGCTTCCTTTTGCAGGACAGTGGTGACCTGCAATACAACGATATGATGGATATTTCCAATCTGTACGGCCCCTATATGTATGCGCAGTTGCCACTGGATAGCGAGCAGATGCAGGGTACGTTGCGACGTACCGAGGAGCGCTTGCTGAATACCTCACCTGTTGGCGGTGTCGTGCGCGACGAGGACGATAATTACTTCCTGACCAAGCAGCAGTACAAGGGTAACCCGTGGATTGTTTGTACCCTGTGGCTGGCCCAGTACTACTGTGCAGTGCAGCAAGCCGACCAAGCAAAGCAACTTGTCGATTGGGCACTGGCCCGTCAACTGCCAAGCGGCGTACTGAGTGAGCAGTTTGACCCGGAGACCGGTGCACCATTGAGCGTGGCGCCACTGGTTTGGTCACACGCCGAACTCATCAATACAATATTAGATTTATCCAAGCTTAAATAAAGCGCAAGCTGTACATAAGGTCCACTTCACTCTTGAGAAAAACGCTTAAATGCGATAAAATAACACGGAAATATCCCACTCATCGGGCCGCGATAGCTCAGCGGTAGAGCACTTCCATGGTAAGGAAGGGGTCCTGGGTTCAAGTCCCAGTCGTGGCTCCAGTAGGATATTTTGAGTCAGCAGCAGTGCTGGCTCTTTTTCTTTGTCCTGTATACTGGCAATATGAAGCTTTCCAAACGCAGTATTGCTGGCTATGTACTCATGCTCATTCTTGGGCTGCCCTGCTTATTGCTCGGTCTGCTGACTATTAATAATTTTGGCATGACGTTAGTGCTCCTCCTGCTGGGTGCAGGGTTGCCACTGACCGGTGTTGCTGGGTATGGATTGTACAAGCGCCAGAATCTGGCAATGCTGCCCCTCAACGTAAAAGCGTTGCTGGCGGTAGGTATCACCAGCTTACTCTGCTTCGTAGGGCTTATGACTTTTTTGATTGTTGCCCTGCGGAATTTCTCATAGCAGGCCCGAAGGCGGTATACTGTCGGTATGGAACGACGACTCTACCGCTCTGAAACAAACAAAATGATTGCCGGCATCTGCGGCGGCCTGGCTGAATATTTCCGTATTGATCCGGTAATCGTGCGTCTTGTATTCGTAATCCTGTTATTGCCTGGTGGTTTGCCAGGCTTTCTGCCCTACGTTATTTTATGGATTGTCGTGCCAAAAGGCCCCGTTGCCACGACCCTTGATAAATAGCGCTACATCTGTTAAACTCAATAAGATTGTTGACATAAAAGGTTAATTAAAGAGTTATGGCTAAGAAGAACGATAAGCGCAAATTGGTTGGCTTGGTGAGCGAAGAATCTGGCGAACGGATTTATTACACCAGCAAGAACACCATGAACACCCCCGAGAAGCTGCAACTGAAGAAGTACAGCAAAAAGCTCCGCAAGCACGTGCTGTTTGTAGAGACCAAGAAGAACTTGGGCCGCAACGAAGTTAAGCCTAAGAAGTAAACTTCCAAGCAACAAAATACCCCTCACGCTGAGGGGTATTTTTTTATGGGTCGTGCCTTAGGGCTCGGAGCGATCTTCGGCCAGTAGTTCCAGCACGGCAAGCGCCTGCATCAGGTCACGCACCGTGTAGCCATTATCTTTTCTGAGTGGTGCCGCCAGGTTGCTCGCCCTATCGATATGTATTTCGGTAAAGCCTTCAGGGAGGTCCTGGTTAGGTACATCGTCAATCAGTGCACCCCGTTGGCCGGGATGGAGCTTGCGAATATGCTCGTGCTTGCGCTTGTCCACGACCGTCACCTCCGGGTGATTACCCTGTTCGTCGGCAAGCAGCGGCAGGACGGGTACTATCTTAATCATCTGGAAGCGTTTCTCGCCAAAGGTAAGAATCTTTGGCTGATGCCCCCGCTGCCGGACTTGCTGCATAAAAGGAATGCTATCAGGGTATAAGTAATCCTTTTGCTGTACGATACGCTCCAGCTGCTGCCACATGTCCTCCGGGTCGAGCCCATAGTGGGCCATGTGGGCGGCAAAATCATAGCCACCGAGGCCAGGGTGCGATGAGAAGCGGTGTACGGTGCTCTCAATCTCATCCAAAGGTACAGATGTCTTGTCGCTAACGATGCCCAGTAAGTCGGGGTTGAACCGCCTGTTTTCGTACAGTGTTTTATCGAAGTCGACGTACAGAATAAAATCTTTCATTATGAAGGTATCATACCAGAGTTAAGGCGTGTTTGGTGTTTGATACAATGAACGTATGAGCATCTATAGCCGTTCCGATACACTGCATGTTAATCAGTTGGCGAATGCGGCTTACGCGTCAGTCGATGGGCTAAGCCCGCACAGCAATGAGGATGCCATCAAGGTTCACATAGATAATAGTGGTATTAGAGCTTGCATGGCTGATGGCCACTGGGGAGATGCTGCTGCCCGAAAGGCAGTCGACTTTATGTTGGATGCGGCGGTGCCATCCGCCCGGCGCGAGGCGATAGCTATTGTTGGCGAGCTTGAAGAACAGGTATATCGTGAGCTCGGCCGGGGGACTATGCGAGACACATCCGCAGACCGTACCCCCGAAGCGGCTGTAACGAGTATTGCCGTCAGAGGAGACGTGTTACATGTTGCCAGCTATGGGGACTGCGGATTATTAGTGGCAAGGAATCAGCAGGTTCACTATGCCATGCCACAGTCGGCAACCTGGCTGGGCTGTTACTCTTACCTCGGCCTACGGGCACGCATGCCTATACGTGAGGCATTGGTGTATGAAGAAATACCCTTGCAAGCCGGTGATAGCGTGCTGCTGTATACCGATGGCCTTACCGAGTGGGCGCATAACGAGGAGCTCATGATTACGCCCCAGGGCTTGGCTTACAACATGTTCGGATCGGCTGCCGAAATGACAGAGCGGCTTGCCCGCTTAGCCCTTACGCAGGGCGTCGCAGGAACCGAAGATGACTGCTCAGTATTCGCCTATACCCACGGCGCTGCTACTACCTAAACGTAAGCAGCTGTCTATTGGGCCGCGGCTGGATCAAAGTCAGCATTCATCCATACGGGCTCAAGATGATTGCCATCCAGGTCTTCCACCTCGTAGCCAAACATCATGTCTTCGGGCGCACCCATATCAACCCGGTAGTAGCTACCGCCATTGGCCTTGGCGGCATCCGCAAAGGCTTGCACGGCTTCTTTACTGTCGAGTGTGAGCGCTATCAGCACGCCGCTGGTGCTACGGGCATCAATGACTTGCTTGTCACCAATAAACTTAGCATAGAAATCTTTATTGAGGATCATGAGTATGATATCGTCGGTCCACATCATGCTGCTGGCGTGGTCATCAGAAAAGACAGGGTTTTTAGTAAAGCCGAGCGCTTCATAAAATGCAGTGGACTTTGCTACGTCACTTACCGGTATATTCACAAAGATTTGTTTCGCCATAATGCCTCCAGTTATATGTAATGCCTCTAACTATACTGCCACCACAGAGGGTCATACAAATTAATCAGCCGCTGGTTTGCTGGCGGGTACTTCAATGGTTACCCAGGCGTCATCGGCTTCACAGTGGTAGATTGTCGCGGTATATTCTGCATAGTCAGCGCCCGTTTTTTGGTTGTTTGTTACCGACTCCCTGACCTGCTTCATGTCGTGGCTACATATCGGACAATTCATGCAGACGCCTCTTGCTCCAAGAGCTTTTTAATGGGGTCAAAATAGTAGTCCTTCCAATCGGCAATATCTTTTTGCTCGTCCTGGATATCGCCTGCAAATACCATGTGTACGGTGGTCTCTGTATCGTTGCCCTCAAAGGTAAATGAAACAGTGTATTTCCAGGTGGGGTTATCGTGGCCGTACCAGTCTTGCTCAATCAGCGTATTCGGTACAATTTTAGTAAACGTACCGTGGATATCGCCATCCCAGTAGCTGTACGCACCACCTTCGCGGGCGTCAACTTTGGCAGGACCAGCGCCCCATCGTTCAGCGGCTTCGGCAGTGGTCAGGGCCCACCAGACAGTATCGATAGGTGCGTGCATCGTGTAGGTTTGTTCAATGTGCTTCATGGTTGGTATTGTACCAGCAAATTAAGCGCCCCTGCCACGACAGGGGCGCTTAATTTGCTGGATATTTTGAAAGACGAAGTCTAGCAAATATCTACACTTGCCATTTAGTTGAGGCTAGAAGCTCCCTAATGACTTCACTTGACCCATAGGTAATCACTCTGTGGCACTGAGCACAAAGACATCGTATATTGCCTGGCGTATCAAGACCCTTCGACGCACCGCCTAGAGGCTGTACGTGGTCCGCTTCAGCATAGAGTTGACCATTCTTCTGTATGAATGGCTCACGCTTACAGATTTCGCAGATATAGCGCTCCCTTTCCTTGATTAACCGAGCCACCTTCGGGTTTCTGGCAATCTCCTGTGTTACTCGCGCAACTCTTTTAGGCGGTAAGCCGCTAACCAATGCCTCAAGTTCTTTGTTGATCCTTGCTATGTTATCGTGGCTGACAATGTCATCAATGACTTTTTGTTCTTCTGTACTAACTTCAAACGAAAAAAACGACTCTGTGAATGATTTAAGTGGCTCAGAGAGTCGTAGTACACCCTTTCCTTGAGGTGGATTGTACGTAACATCCACATTCTTGAGAATTTCGAGAGGTATTATGTCGCCAGTTGGCCTATCAATTTGCTTAAGTCTGACGAACTTAGTATGTTCCGATATATCTTCGGGGTAAGTTTGACCCTCCCAGAATATGCTGTCGTCCATCTTATTTCGTAAGGTTAGATCGATTTCGGTGACTCGTGTTGCGTATATGATGCCACCCCTCCCTCTTGAGCCGCCTACCTCGTGAATATATATAATGTCACCTACATGTAAGTTTTTATTGGTTCTCCAGTCCATCTCGCCGTTCGTTGTGAGCGAGTCCTCAACATTGTACGTGGCTGGAATAGAGGAGACCACCCAGCTGTTTACTAGGGTTAGTTTCTTCATTAGCTCCATAAATGCAGTGTCTACCCACATAAATTGGCCATTGTCTTTAAATGTATCTACGGCATTGTGCGGGAAGATGGTATCCAGTACCCTACCGTTCGATGTTTGCGCATTAAAGCCGTATGGCGAGCCGTCCTCATCCGATATCCGCTTTATGTAAAAATAACTATCATACTGAGGGTGAGTGTACTTATCTTCCTGGCCTCTATTCTGCATCCAGGCATCTTGCGATTCTCGGAATACGAAGCCTTTGCTCTCCAAAACTGCTCTATATTCATTTCTCGTCATTGCCCAAGTATAGCAATATCGAAACCATAGCAGTACTCGGTAGAGCGCAATAGTCGTAAATAAAAACACCTATCGAAAGATAGGTGTTTTTATTTGGTGCAGGTAGAGGGATTCGAACCCCCGAACTCGTAGAGGGCTGATTTACAGTCAGCTGTGTTTGACCGCTTCACTAACCCTGCATTGCGGTTATTGTACCAACTAATCCCGAAGGAGTAAATTGGAGCCACCTGTCGGATTCGAACCGACGAC
>DASPHS010000022.1:0-7276 GCA_035629475.1 Saccharimonadales bacterium (SeqCode) | reverse complement strand
CTCTATGACGCGGCGCTGTTCTGGAGGCTGCAATGTCGTGACAGCTTGGCGTATGAACCGCCGCTCGTCCTCTTCTATGTAGGCAGGCATGGTTGCTTCGGCGACTGCCTCCAGGTCTGCTACATGGACCCGGCGCTTTTGCTTGCGCAAATGATCAATGGCTTCATTGGTTGCAATGCGGTACAGCCAGGTCGAAAACCTTCCGGCTGCAGGCTTAAAGTGCCCCAGTTGCAAGTAGGCTTTCACGAAGGCCTCCTGGGCGACATCCTCGGCTTCATCGCGGTCACCGACGAGCTGTTCGCAGTGGATAATAAGCCCGACGTGATACCGTTCCACTAACTCGGTGTATCTGTCGGTGCCGTCGATGATGGCGGCTATGATCGCAGCTTCTTCAGTTTGATTCATGCTGAGTATACGTACGACCCCCGCAAAAAGTTTCAAATATACTGCAATTATACGGGTTTTACGGGTGGTGTGGGCCAAAAACGTTGGTGCATGACAATTGTGCCTGGGGGTTGACCTGATTGATACGCCAGGCGGCCTTGCTGTCACCGATAGCAATATTGCCGGTTACATTGATGAGGTCAATCGTGGGCCGCAGCCGGGGGTCACTGTCTTCGGGTGCAATGAGTTCCGTGATGTCCATGCCGCCCTGCACCGTTTTTAGAAAACCGATTTCACCAACCTGGACATCCTTGACGGTCACATCACCCCAAGTACAGACGCTGAGCTTACGTGTAGCAACACCTCCAAGGGCTACCTTGGTTCGGGCTTCGATATCAACTTCATCCAGTTGCTTATCCCGATACCACTCCGGCAGGTCAAGCCAGACCAGTCGCCGCATATATAAAGGGCACTGACGTTCTGCCAGTGCCCCAGGGCGTTCTACGATTGTTACCTCGCCAGTCGTTTGGTCATGCTGGGCGTAGGTATCCGTTTGGTCGAGCCACAGGTGGGGTGCATCGATGCCGGGCTTGAGGGCGATGCCCATACCGGTGACCTTTAGCTGTACGCAAATACGGGACACGTCCCCATCCAGCGGCTGGGTGTGTTCCTGGTATTTTCCGTCTATGAACATGCGCGTAACTGATCCTTGGAAAGCTTATTACCACTTACAGTACGCCCTGTGTGCGGTTGCAGCAATACGGTGTATGGCGCCTACGCTGGAGCTTGTGACGAACATCACTTATTGCTGTTTATGCTGCAGGATAGGTAAAGTAATTCTTGCCTGTTTTGTAGGCCTCGATATAACCGAGCATGGGTGCGAAGGCCGGAGCTGGCGGGTTGTCTATGTCGCGCCATTCCCACGTCTCCAGTTTATCTGGCTCCATGATTTGTGGTTCACCGCTCTGCCAGTCGGCAACGAAGCCAATATCGACGTAATGTTTTGGATAGTGCGTTAGAAAATCACATACACACAGCAGCCGGAGGTTAGTGACCTGTAGCTCTGGTCCCAATTCTTCTGCCAGCTCACGCAGTACAGCTTGCTCGGCCGTCTCCCCGTATTCCAAATGCCCGCCAGCGCTGCCCCACAGCCCATCGCCCAATTTGCCTTTGCGCTTGCCCCACAACATTTTGTTGCCTTTGATGATGAGTATGCCTACGCCGACGCGTGCCTGTGGTTGGTTTGTCATGGGTTAAGTATACATAAAAATAGCCGCTGCTATTACGAGCGAGCGGCTATTTTAATGTCTGGGTCCTGAATCAAGTTTAGGATGACAGGACTAAGCTTCTTTGGCTTCGGCCTTGGCTTGCTTCTTTTCAGAAGTTGAAGTTACGGGGCGAAGTACCTGGGCTACCTTCTCAAAGGTGCCACCGGCGTTCTGGATGGCTGCGATTGCAGTCTCAGAAGCGCCTTGGAGCTTAACATCAAGCTTCTTCTCGACGTCACCCTTTACGAGCAACTTCACGCGTACGAATGGGTTGCTGACCAGGCCAGCTTCCGCAAGTACAGTGGTGTCGATAGTCTTGCCTGCAAATTGGTCAAGCTCGCCAGTGTAGACGTTTTCCATCTTGATGCGCTTGCTCTTAAAGCCAGGAAGCTTTGGCAAGGCCTGCATGATAGGTGTCTGACCACCGGTGAAGCCTGGCTTCTTGGTGGAACCGGTACGGGACTTTTGACCCTTGGTACCACGACCGGCGGTTTTACCCTGACCGGCTGCGATACCACGACCAACACGGTTGGCCTTTTTGTTTGCGGTAACGTTTAGTTCGTTATATTTCATGGCTATGCCTCCACTTTTTCAGTCTTCTTAGCGACTGGCTTTTCAGTTGCCTTCTTGGCAGCAGGCTTCGCATTGCGGCGAGTAATCCACTGGTCAGCAGGAACGATTTGGCGGAGTGCTTCGATGGTTGCGTAAGAAGTGTTAGCCTTGTTGGTTGAACCCAAAGACTTAGACAATGCGTTACGGATACCAGCAACTTCGAGGATGGTGCGAACCACACCACCGGCTATCAAACCGGTACCAGGCGCAGCTGGCTTGATGAGGATACGTGCACCACCAACCTTGGCTTCTGATTCGTGTGCAATAGTGTCATTCTTTACGATGACGGTAATGAAGTGCTTCTTAGCAACTTCGGTAGCCTTGGTAACGGCTGCAGTCACGTCTGCACCCTTGGCGATACCGATACCGACGCGGTTTTTGCGGTCACCCACAACAACCAGTGCGCGGAAACGGAAGCGACGGCCACCCTTTACTACGCGGGCAACGCGGTCGATGTGTACTACGCGCTCGTCAAATTGCTTCTCTTCAGGAGCAACCTCAGGGCGGCGGTTCTGGCGGCGGTCACCACCAGGGCGGCGTTGATCTGTATTCTCAGCCATGATTAGAACTCCAATCCTGCTTTACGAGCTGCGTCAGCGAGTGCTTGTACGCGGCCGTGATAAATACGGGCACCACGGTCAAAGACTACTGCTGTAACCTTAGCTGCTTTGGCTTTATTAGCGATTTCAGTACCGACCCATTCGGCGCGTTCGGTCATAGTGCCCTTGGCCGCCTTTGCACCTACGGTAGAAACGTAGGCGATGGTTTTGTGGGTAGTGTCATCAATGACTTGCGCAATGATGTGCTTGTTGGAAACGCGGACGCTCAGGCGTGGACGCTCGGTAGTACCAGAAACGGTAGCGCGAACACGGTGCTTGCGCTGCAGAGCGTTGTGTAGTTTGAGTGCTAATTTGTTCATATTGCTACCTACTTGTCCTTACCTGATTTACCACTCTTGCGAATGATGCGCTCGTCAGCGTACTTAATGCCCTTGCCCTTGTAGGGTTCAGGCTTCTTGAGGGCGCGGATCTCGGCAGCGATCTGGCCGACAGCTTGCTTGTCGATACCAACGATTGTTACCCTGTTCTGCTCGATAGTGGCAGTGATGCCCTGAGGGAGCTTGAAGATAACGTCGTGCGAGAAGCCGAGGTTGAATTTAAGGTCAGTGCCTTGGGCTGCAACGCGGTAACCAACACCGTTGATTTCCAGTTGCTTAGTGAAGCCTTGGCTTACGCCAACGACCATGTTGTTAACGAGTGAACGCATCAGACCGTGCTTGGCGCGGTTTTCAGCTTCGTCGTTTACACGGGTTACAAGCGCTTGGTTGTCTTGGACGGCCACGGTTACACCAGGCATCGTGAACTGCTTGAGCGTGCCCTTAGAGCCAGCTACAGTTACGAAATCGTCGTCGACAGTGATTGTCACACCGCTTGGGATGTTGATAGGCAGTTTTCCTATGCGACTCATCGATTTTCCTTTACTTTAAATACTTTCACGATACAGGGTCTAGTAGACCTTGCAGATTAATTCACCACCGATACCAGCCTTTTTGGCTTCAGCGCCGGTCATCATGCCCTTAGAGGTGCTGATGATAACGACACCACGGCCACGCTTGACAACAGGAATGTCGTCAGCGCCGGCGTAGTAACGACGGCCAGGCTTGCTGAGGCGAACGATTTCAGTAATGCGGGCATTCTCGCGTTCGCCGTTGATGACGATCTTGAGGGTCTTGCCGATAGTAGCGTCAGAAACGCTTACTTCGCTTACGAAGCCGCTTTGTTGCAGCAGCTTGGCAACGGATTCTTTGACGTTTGAGTGAGGCATAGTTACCTCAGACTTACGTACATTGATAGCGTTGCGGATGCGGGTCAGCATGTCGGCGATTGGATCAGTTGAAGTCATATTGCTCATGATGTTTCCTTTCTACCAACTTGCCTTTGTTACGCCAGGGATTTCACCCTTGCTTGCGTGTTCGCGGAATGAGATACGACTCAGGCCGAATTGGCGCATGTAAGCGTGTGGGCGGCCGGTTTCGACACAGCGGTTCTTCAGGCGGGTTGGTGATGAGTTGCGTGGCAACTTGGCCAAACCGTCGAGGTCACCGAGGGCCTTCAGCTCAGCACGCTTTGCAGCGTACTTGGCGTGCATCTTTGCGCGCTTAGCGTCACGAGCGATGTTTGATTTACGAGCCATATTACTTGCTCTCCTTTGATTTGTCTGGCTTTTCGAATGGCATACCAAGCTTTACGAGTAAAGCCTTTGCGTGTGCAGGTTCTTGGCACTTGATAGTGAAGACAGCCTGCAAACCGTGTGCGGTAGTAGTTTCTTCAAAGGTCAGTTCTGGGAATACAGATTGGTCAACCATACCGAGGCTGAAGTTACCCTGGCGGTCAAACGCCTTGTTGCTTACGCCGTGGAAGTCGCGGAGGCGTGGCAGCACGATGCTAACCAAGCGGTCCAGGAATTCGTACATGCGGTCGCCACGGAGGGTTACCTTCAGACCAATTTTGTTGCCTTCACGAAGTTTGAAGTTCGCGATAGACAGCTTGGCGATGGTGTCCATTGGCTTTTGGCCAGTGATCTTGGTAAGGGTGTTGTTAGCAACCTCGATCATCTTCTTGTCATCCTTGGCGCGGCCAAGACCGACGTTCAGAGTGATTTTTTCAAGCTTAGGGATCTGGTTTACGTTAGCAAGACCAAGCTCTTTCATGAGCTCAGCAGCATACTGTTGGTTGTATGCGTTGCGCAGACGTGCCGTTGACACTGTTGCTACTTTCTTGTCAGCCATAATTACTTGATCTCCTTGCCGCTAGCCTTGGCTACACGGACTTTTTTACCTTCTTTGTCGAAGGTGTAACCGATACGGGTTGGCTTCTTGGTAGAAGGGTCAACCAGGGCAACTTTGCTTACCCAGATAGGCTTGGTGATCGAAAGGATACCACCCTGTGGGTTCGCGCGGTTAGGCTTAATTGCCTTCTTGACGATGTTGATGCCTTCTACGGTTACCTTGTTCTCGCGGGGGTGAGTAGCAGTTACCTGACCAGTTTGGCCCTTGTACTTGCCTGCCGTTACGATAACGGTGTCACCCTTTTTGAGGCGGATTTTGTAAATCTTGTCTTCAATTTTAATCTTAGTACCCATTACAGCACCTCCGGAGCTAAGCTAATAATCTTAGAGTAGCCGAGGTCACGAAGCTCACGGGGCACTGGTCCGAAGATACGGGTTGCCTTAGGGTTCTTGTCGTCACCAATGATGACGGCAGCGTTGTCGTCGAACTTGATAGTTGAACCATCCTTGCGGCGGATCTCCTTGGTCGTGCGTACAACAACAGCCTTAACAACGGTCTTCTTCTTAACGTTACCCTGAGGGTTAGCTTCCTTAACGGTTGCTACGATAATGTCACCAACGTGGGCGTAGCGACGGCGGGTGCCGCCCAGTACGCGGATGCAAAGGATTTCCTTTGCGCCACTGTTGTCACAGACGTTGAGGCGGGATTCTTGCTGAATCATTACTTGGCCTCCTCGGTGTCGATGACAGGAGTTTCACTTTCCTTGTGGGTAACGCCGGCCTTTTCAAGAACTTTTTCAAGCTTGAAGTGCTTACGTGCACTAATAGGACGGGTTTCTACGATGGTAACTTTGTCACCTTCTTGTGCTTCATTGTTCTCGTCGTGAGCCATGAACTTCTTAGTCACCGTGTACTGTTTGCGGTACAGGGGGTGAGTCAGGCGTACATGCTCGGTAACGACGATGGTCTTGTCGGTCTTCTTGGAAGAGACAACACCGGTAATCATCTTAGCCATTACATGTTCTCCTTTGCGAGTTGTTCACCCAGTACCGTCAACATCCGAGCCAAGTCCTTGCGCTTCCCGCGGATAATGCGGACGTTCGTGACTTCGCCGGTTGAAAGGCGACGCTTAAGTTCTGCGATCTCCTCGCGCAATTTTGTGCTCTCGGTGGCGAGTTCTGTGGTGGACAGTTTGCGAATTTCTGCAATCTTCATCGGTTAGTCCTCCTTCACCAAGAATTTAGTTTTCACAGGCAGTTTGTGAGCTGCCAAACGCATAGCTTCACGCGCTACTTCTTCAGGTACACCCTGCATTTCAAACATGATGGTGCCTGGCTTTACCTTAGCAGCAAAGTATTCAGGGTTACCTTTACCGGAACCCATCTTCACATCCAATGGCTTCTTGGTCACTGGCAAATGCGGGAAGATGCGGATCCAGATCTTACCACCACGCTTGATGTAGCGGGTCATAACCTGACGAGCAGACTCGATCTGGCGGGACGTAATACGATCGTGGCCCTGTGATTGCAATGCAAACTGGCCAAAGGCGATGTAGTGCCCCTTGGTTGCAGGACCGTCAATGCGACCCTTGCGAACCTTACGGAACTTAGTACGTTTAGGAACTAACATGTTATGCTACCTCCCCTTTGTAGATCCAAACCTTAACGCCGATGATACCAGCGGCAGTCTTGGCAGGAACTTGGGCGTAGTCGATGTCAGCGCGCAGGGTGTGTAGTGGTACAGAACCGGCTACTTCCTTTTCGCGGCGGCTCATCTCAGCGCCGTTCAAACGGCCAGCAACCTCGATACGAATACCAAGGGCGCCAGCACGCATGGTAGCGGCTGAAGAGCTCTTGATAGCACGACGGAAGTTCATGCGGCGCTCAAGCTGGTGGGCGATGTTCTCGGCTACGAGCTTGGCGTACAGTTCTGGCTTCTTGATTTCTTCGATGTTAACACGAGTAGGAACGCCATAGATCTTTTCGATGCCGGCTTTCAGTTCCTGTGCACCCGCACCACCACGACCGATTACAACACCAGCCTTAGCGGTGGAGATAGTAACGGTAACGAGGTTTGGTGAGCGCTCGATGTCTACCTTGTTGATGGCAGCACGGCTACCAAGCTTGGTAGCGATCATCTTGCGGACTTTCAGGTCCAGTTCGAGGTAGTGTGCGTATTCGCGCTTGCCTACGAACCACTTGCTGCGCCAGTCCTTGTTGACCTGG
>DASPHS010000021.1:0-6102 GCA_035629475.1 Saccharimonadales bacterium (SeqCode) | reverse complement strand
AAAAGAGTACCGCAGCAAAGTAGTCGATTACATGATCGACGGCTACAAGGCTGGCCTGACGCCTAACCCGGACATCATGTGCAACCAGGAGGTTAAGTTCAAGCTGTTCCTGCAGGCGGCCCTGGATGATGGTGCTGATATGATTGCCACCGGCCATTACGCCCGCATTAAGCATGGCGACTCCACCGCTCCCCGTCATCCTGAACTTGATTCAGGACCCAGTAAGTATAAGGAATCATTAGTACTAGGTTCCGGATCGCAGTCCGGAATGACGGGCGCGCAGCTACTGACTGGTATCGATGGCAATAAAGATCAAAGCTACTTTTTATACCGTGTCACCGAGGACGCCCTGCGCCACAGCCTGATGCCGATTGGCGAATACCAAAAGCCCCAGGTGCGTGAGTTGGCTAAGAAGTTTGGCTTGGCTACTGCCGAAAAGAAGGACAGCCAGGGCATCTGCTTTGTGGGCAAGGTGGGCATCAAGGAATTCCTGCAGCAGTTCGTAACCACCGAGCCCGGTGCCATTATTGACCAGCACAACACGGTGATTGGCGAGCACGACGGCGCATTGTTCTACACTATTGGCCAGCGCCAGGGTCTGCATGTGGGTGGTGGCTTGCCGTACTACGTCGTAGGCAAAAGCATGGACAAGAACGAGGTGTACGTCACCACCGATTTGCAGGATGCTCGCCTATGGGCTAACGAGCTGACCCTGACAGCAGGCCACTGGATTAATGACGAGCCCAATCCCAACGGCAGCTACATGGTACGCACCCGTTACCGTGCCGACCTATTGAATATCGCTTCACTGCACAAGCTGGATAACGGCAACTGGCACATGGTACTGCGCGATGAAGTGCGGGCCTTAACGCCCGGCCAGTCGGCCGTAATCTACGAAGGGGACCGCGTGGTGGGCGGCGGCATCGTCGTCGGGTAAGTACTGTCATGCCACCACAAGAGCAGGTTCCTCGGTACGAACCGACTTTTCTCGATAAGTTGATGCAGCACTATGACCAAGTGTCTGAGTCGCTGCGTCCCAACGACGAAGTCGGACGGCTGGCACTGACCGAAATGGTTGAATTGGCCATCCAGCGCGACCAAGAGGCGACTATTGCCGAAGAAAAACTCGTGGTGGCGCAACAGGAAGTCGAAGTCCTGCGCAAAGATGCCTATACCCACCACTTAACTGGTCTGCCTAATCGTAAGGCGCTGAACCTACAGTCCACGCCCCAGCTGGAGCATATTGAGCTCCCCGAACGCCGGCAGCTGCCTATCGCGGGCTGGATGGGTATATTTGTGGACCTCGATCACTTCAAGAAAGTGAATGACGAATTTGGCCACGCCCAGGGTGACCGCTTGCTGCGGTTTGCCGGAGTGGCCTTGCAGCGGACTATCCGCCAGATAGATGAGCTGTATCACTTGAGCGGTGATGAGTTCATGCTGTTCCTGCCGGCCTGGACACGGCGCCCGCCACAGCAGGTGGCCCTAGAGCACAAGGATCGCTTCCAGCGCTTTATTCGTAAGCAAGCTGTTGGCAACCTCGATTTAATGCCCGCAGACATGGAGCTGACTACCATTGACCGTTTGTCGCTCATTAAGATCGGTGCTACGTTTGGTGCCCACTGGTCCGAGGGCACCTACCTGGACCGTGTGAGCTTGCTGGACACTGCCGAAACCGCTATGCGCGAGGCTAAAAAACACAATTCCAACCGCTAGGTAAAGCCACAAGCAATTTGCTACAATAATGCTTGTGAATCCCTCATCCGTACCGCAGTCCAAGGACTGGACCCACATTCTCATTGTCGCTCTGAGTGTTTTTATTATTTTAGAAGTGGTATTGCTCGGCTTTATGATCGTGGAAAAGGCGACAGCCCCGGCAACCACCACTACGACCATTACCACCACCCAGCCATCCACCAACGGCACGCCCAAAGTGCAGGCTACGTCGGTAGTCGGCAGCCTGGTGCACGTCTGGGATATTGATTTTCTGCCTACCGGTGAGATGCTGTTTACCGAACGCGGCGGGGCACTGAGTATCTACAAGAACAAGCAGGTCGTGTCATTGGCACAGATAGAAGACGTTGCCGCCAATGGTGAAGGCGGGCTGATGGGCTTGGCCGTCGACCCCAAGTTTACGCAGAACAAATACGTCTATACATGTTTGAATACCACGGCTGGCGACATTCGAGTGGCTCGCTGGACCATCAACGCCGACGCCTCCTCGGCTCAGTCGCGCAAGGATATCGTGACAGGCATTCCTGCTAACCCGAGCGGCCGCCACTCTGGCTGCCAGTTGGCCTTTGGTCCCGACGGCTACTTGTGGGTCGGTACGGGTGATACTGCCCAGGACCTGAAGCTGCAATCACCACAGGACCCCCAAAGTTTGGCTGGCAAAATCCTGCGTGTCGACCGTAACGGCATGCCGGCACCGGGCAATTACAGCGCGCCATTTGATAAGCGGGTCTATTCGTTCGGTCACCGCAACACCCAGGGTATCGCTTTCTTTGAAAAAGAGCAGGGCGGTGTGGTCGGCGTGAGTGTTGAGCACGGTTCTGACGTTGATGACGAGCTCAATCCCCTCAAGCCCGGTAACTTTGGCTGGGCGCCACCGAACGGCCCCTACAATGAAGCGAATGTGCCCATGACCGACAAGGATAAGTTCCCAAGCGCTATTAATGCCCTATGGGTATCTGGTGACCCCACGCAGGCGCCATCCGGTGTGGCCGTGCTGAAGGGCGACAAATGGAAGTCCTGGGATGGGGCAATCGTGATGGCTATGCTCAAGGCTGAGCGCCTGAACGTGCTGACCTTTGATGAAGCTATGGATGTGAAAAAAGTATCGTACCTGGCCGAAAAAGACGCCAGCTTTGGCCGCTTGCGCGCTGCCACACTTGGCCCTGATGGCAATCTGTATGTCGGCACCAGCAACGGCAGTGACGATAAAATCATCAAATTCTCCCCCCAGCAATAACCACCGCGTCATCCTGAATCTCTCGTCATCCTGAACTTGATTCAGGACCCAGTCAAAGTAAATGCCTTCTATTTGCAATTCAAGCAACCACGCATATACTGCACGGCATGAAAAAAGGTGGATACACGTACATACTTGCCAGCAAGCGCAACGGCACACTCTATACTGGCGTTACTAGCGATCTAACCGAACGCGTCTGGCAACACAAGGAAGATGCAGTTAAAGGTTTTACGTCAAAATATGCTGTGCACTTACTCGTATGGTACGAGGAACATGAGACTATCGAGGATGCCATTGAACGAGAAAAACAATTAAAGCGTTGGCACCGAGCATGGAAGCTATCACTTATTGAAGAAAGCAACCCTGAGTGGTTAGATTTGTATGAACTTCTTGTCTGACTGGGTCCTGAATCAAGTTCCGCATTTATCTTTTTCCACTAACAAAATCACAGATTTAGTTAGCGCAAGGATAGGCCTAACCGCCACAGGCGGTTCAGGGGATGACGAGGCGCAGTTTAAGATAACATGAGCGTAGGCCGGAATGACGGGCAATACAGGGGTGTCAGGTTGTCAACATAGGGGTGAAATTGGTATGATTACCCCTATGAATGCGCAACAAATCCGACAAGCTTACTTAGATTTTTACAAGGAACGTAACCACAAGGTCATTCCGCGCGCGCTGTTGGTGCCTTACAACGACCCAACAACTCTCTTTACCGGCTCCGGCATGCAGCCGATGATTCCATATCTGCTCGGCGAGACCCACCCCGACGGCCAGCGTATCGTGGACAGCCAAACCTGCCTCCGTGCCCAGGATATTGAGGAAGTCGGTGACAACCGCCACACTACTTTCTTTGAAATGATCGGCAACTGGTCGCTTGGCGATTACTTCAAGATCCAGCAAATTGATTGGATGTTCGAGTTCTTAACAGAGGTCGTCAAGCTCGACGCTAGCCGCCTGTACATCACCTGCTTTATCGGCGCTCCCGAATACGACATTCCCAAAGACACCGAAGCTGCCGAACACTGGCAGAAATTATTCGAAGCCAAGGGCCTGAGCTCTGGCGTTGCTGACATCGGCTCCGAAGAAGACGGCTACGCTCGTGGCGTTAAGGAAGGTGAGCGCATCTTTTACTACGACGGTTCCAAAAACTGGTGGAGCCGCAACGGTGGCCCCGAAAAGACACCGGTCGGTGACCCATGTGGTCCTGACTCTGAAATGTTCTACGACTTCGGCACGCCACACAACCCGGAATACGGTGAGCACTGCCACCCCAACTGTGACTGCGGCCGCTTTATGGAAATCGGCAACAACGTCTTCATGGCGTACCGTAAGGAGGCTGAAGGTGTGTTCGTGCCACTCGAAAAGCCGAACATCGACCACGGTTCCGGCCTGGAGCGTATAGCTGCTGCCGCCCTGAATGACCCTGACGCCTTCAAGATTAGCCTCTTGTGGCCAATCATCGAAAAGCTGGAGGCTGTTTCCGGCAAGACCTACGACAGCCATACCAACGCTATGCGTGTAATTGCTGACCACCTGCGTGCTGCTACCTTCCTCGCCGTAGACGGCGTCAAACCCTCCAACAAAGAGCAGGGCTATGTTATGCGCCGCCTGGTGCGCCGTGCCATCCGTTTTGCATTTGACCTGGGCGTTGAGCAGAACTTCATGGAACAAATCGTCCCTGTTATTACCGGCATGTACATCAATGACTTCCCAGAAGTTGCCGCTGCCAACCAAGACGTCATCGCTACTTTGGTGCGCGAAGAGAAGGCCTTCCGCCAGACCCTCAGAAAAGGCATCCAACAACTGGAGAAGCTCTTTAAGTCCCGTCATCCTGAACTTGATTCAGGACCCAGTAAAAATGAATCTACTTCTGAACTGGATTCCGGATCGCAGTCCGGGATGACGGTGGGCGGAATATTATTTACGCTCTACGATACCTATGGTTTTCCGGTAGAGCTGAGCGTTGAAGAAGCCTTCAAGCAGGGTGTAGACGTGCCCGAAAACTGGCGCGAAGACTTTGATAAGCACATGGCCGAGCAGCGTGCTCGTTCACAAACCGCCACCAAAGGCACCTTCAAGGGTGGCCTGGGCGGCGACCAGCTGATTCACAAGAAGTACCACACTGCCACACACCTGATGTACCAGGCGCTCCGCGACGTACTGGGTGACCACGTTGTCCAGAACGGTTCCAACATCACCGAAGAACGCTTACGCTTCGACTTTAGTCACCCGCAAAAGGTCACTCGTGAAGAACTGGACCAGGTAGAGGCTATTGTGAACGAACAAATTGCCAAAGACCTCAAGGTTTCCTGGGCTGAATACCCCACGCAAGTCGCCCGTGAAGAAATGGGTGCCCTTGGTCAGTTCGGTGACCGCTACGGTGACACCGTCAAGGTCTACAAAATGATTGCCGACGGCGCCGACAAGCCCTTCAGCTTTGAAATCTGTGGCGGGCCACACGTTGACCACACCCTTCAACTGTTCGAAGACGGCAAAAAGTTCAAGATCACCAAAGAAGAGGCTAGCTCGGCTGGCATCCGCCGTATCAAGGCGGTCCTCGCCTAAATAACAAAAGGGCCTCATCCGAGGTCCTTTTTATGCACTATGATACGGAGTGAAATTCTACCTGATGGCCGATTGGCATCGTGCCTACACGACGAGACAACAGTGATGTTCATGGGTGAAGTGGCCCGCATCGAGCGGGCCGGCAGCGCACCGGAAGCGGCAGTTGCAGCCAAGGCGCTCGGGGCGTGCATTCTCAGCGAGTGCCCACTTATTACGTTCCAGCAAGAGTGCCCGTCGCCATTCC
Organism: Saccharimonadales bacterium (SeqCode); assembly: GCA_035629475.1. Lineage (GTDB taxonomy): Bacteria > Patescibacteriota > Saccharimonadia > Saccharimonadales > UBA4665 > JARIHD01. Next base: position 319 of record DASPHS010000021.1, on the reverse strand, counting down.
AGCGGCGCTTTGACCAATTGAAGGACTATGTGGACGCTCACCGGCCACCGCGCGTTGCGCCGGAAATGTTTGCTGAAACCATCGTCCTGCCGGATGTGCACAACGAAACACAAGTCGATACCTTCCTGAACCAGGTTGCTGAACTGACATATTTGCAGATTGAGCAGGCGCGGCCACATTGGTACCGGACGGGTATGATGCGCCAGCCGGGGCTCTGTGCCAAAACGACCGCTATCATGTGCCACAATCTGGGTAGATGGGGTGTCGAATCGGAACCTATGTACCACCCGTTTCCCGAAAGTCACTTTTATGTACGCAC
>DASPHS010000020.1:0-4887 GCA_035629475.1 Saccharimonadales bacterium (SeqCode) | reverse complement strand
CTCCATGAAGGCTGGTGCTTGGCTGCGCGGCATAAAAATATCCTGGGCAAAGAACTGTTGTGAGAGGTTGGTTTTTTGGACGGCCCGATATAGAAAACGGGTACGCAGCACCCTATCCCACTTGGTACGCAGATATTTGCTAAAGGGCAGTTTGAGATAGCTAAAGACGTGCCGGCCAACCCAGAATGCGCCGCGGTCATAGCGGAACAGGTAGTCGCGGATAGGAATGTATTCGGTGTACTCCTGGTGCTTGGTGACAATATTTTTGGCGTGTACGTAAAACCACTCGTCAGTCGCGTTATTAAACGTGCTCACTGGCCCATCAGCGGCTACGGCATAGTGGCCGGTCATGATGGTGCCCAGTTGCGGTGAGTATAAGATACCATCTATAAAGTCGATGCCCTGGCGGTTGACGGCCTGGTCCAGTACCTGCAGGGCGTGCTCGTTGCTGGTGGTGCGATGATAGGTCAGCTTGACGTAGGGGGTGGCTGGTACGAGGCGCAGTTTGACGAGGGTCAAAATGCCCAATGATCCGTAGGAGCAGGCAGTGCCCCAAAATAAGTCGGGATTGGTGTCTGGCGAGGCCTGCACCACGCTCCCATCGCCCAGAACGATCTCGTATTCCAGGGCAGTCTCGTGAAAGCCGCCATATATAAATGAGGCGCTTTCTGCGGCACCGCCCTGCACGCCGCCACCCACACTAATGCCCGGGAATTCCATGACGACAGGCGGAACCAGGCCGTATTCCAGGGTGGCATCAACTAGTTGGTCCATTTGGACACTGGGTTCGACCAGTACAAATTGTTCAGTGGCGTTGACCTCGATGATATGGCGAAGACCGCTGGTGTCTACCACGTGGCGACCGGTAAAATCGGGCACCCGGGTAGAGTTGGAACTGCCATGGTAGATCTTGATGCGCTTGCCGTCGGCATTTGCTCGTACTTGTGCCACTATCCCCGCGACGCGGTCGGTATGCTCTTTATGCATCTTTGGGCTCCACGAAGAAACGGTAATACGTCACAATGGCCGGCGCGTACAACAGCATCCAAAAGAACAATTCCTCAAAGGGGAACTTGGTGCCTCCGGCCAGGGATACCCAACCAATATACTGCGTGCCCGCAGGGTAGTGCCACCAGTCAAACTGAATGGCGACCACCATAAACAGCAGGAATGTCAGGAAAAAGAATGGTGGCAGCTGCAAGAGCTTCAGGCGGAACGCCGGCCGGTAGGCGAGCATCAGGACCACTGAAAGGACCGCAAGCGAGCCGAAGATCGCATAGGGATAGGGGATATCAAGGAGCGACGGGCGGACAAGGTGTACGGCAGCGGCAATAGTCACCATACTGGCTACTAAAATGACGCCGTACTTCAGGCGGGGCGAATGCTTGTCTGTTGTACCGCGCACCAGAAAATGCTCATAAAAGGTGATGATTAATCCCGCCATCAACATGTGGGCAATCATGCTATCAACTGGCACATGGCCAAAGATACGCGGCAGGAACACTGACGTTACATCATAGCCGCCAGATGCCTGCATGACCAGTTCATAAAAGAAGCCAAGGACAAGGCCGAATAGCAGGCTGCCAATAACAATACGTTTTACTGGTTTGGGCCGGCGGACGAACAGGTAGGCAATGGCTGGTACCGTAAACAGTATGCCGCCAAGGGTACCCTTGAACCAGCTGAGGCCTCCCAGGTTGGCGCAGAGGGCGAAGGCCAGGGCTGACAGGGCGGTGATAACCAGAAAATCAAGTTTGTAGTCGGGTGTTTTTATGTTCATTTTCATAGTGTACCTCTAGTATACCCTACAAAAAACACCAGGCATGGTGCCTGGTGTTTTTTTGGTTCAACGCTGCTGCTAGTTAGCGCGCCACTGGACATTGTCCACATAGACTGTGGTGCCGGTGTTGGGGCTGACAATGAACTGCAGGGTTGCCTGCGCAACATTCGCGCTGGTTGGCGTGTAGGTAAAGCTGCTCGTAGAAGCGCCAATGATATTCTTGGCGGTCACATATTTACCACTTATCCATGCACCTGAAGCGTTGTACTCATCAACGTAGTAGGCTACTTCACCGCTGGTGCGAGCCGTTACGTTCAGATAGCTGCTAATGGTGTAGCTTTTGGTGGGGTCTACGACGACTTGCGGCGAGAACAGGTGGGCTGTTGCCGTCGCATCACTAACCATCTTGATGCTGTTGACTACTTGTTCGGTGGGGTCACCCTTGCTGGTGGCGTCAGCGGTGACGTTCGTTGGCCTGTCAGTTGTCCAGCCACCGGTAATGCCCGCCTGGAATGAACCATTCGTCAGTAAGTTCGAGTTAGCCGGTGGGGTGGTGGCGTTGGTAGTGATCCAGCGGACATCGTCCAGGTAGCCGGTAATACCAGAATTGGCAGTGAGGATAAATTGGACGCTTGATTGGCGGACATTGGTAGAAGTTGGCTTGTAGCTGAAGGCAACGTCTTCAGCGCCAGCGGTGCGCTTGCCGCTGATGTACTTGCCGCTTGTCCAGTTGCCGGACATGTCATATTCGTCAACGTAGTAGCCGAGCTCGCCACTTTGCAGTGTTGCCAGGTTGGCGTTGGCGCGAACGGTGTAGGTGGCCGTACCGTCAACGGCAACTTTTGGTGCAAACAAGCTGGCGGCAGTCGTGCCGGCGGTGAGCTTGACGGAGTTCTGGGGGCCGCTGGCAGCACCATGGTTGGCGGTATCAAGGCTGAAGGCGCCGGTGTTGTTGGTGCTCCAGCCGCCGGTCATGCCGTTATCGAACTGACCGTTTACCATCAAGTTGGTTTCAGTAACGGGTGCGCTGGTCGCCTCGATAGCGTAGGCTTGCAGGTTGTCAATGTAGGCGGTAATACCCGAGTTGGTGCTGAGACCTACCTGCAAACGGATGCGGGCTACGCTGGCCGATGTCGCCTGGTATACGGTAGATAAATCTTTGAACTGGTCGTTGGTAATGCCTTGTTTGTATTGGCCGCTAATCCAGTTACCATTGGCGTCGTACTCATCAACGTACAGGGTTGCTTCACCGCTCGTGCGGGCCGTTATGTTAGCGTAACCACTGAGCCAGTACTTTTTAGCGGAATCAATGGCGGTAATTGGTGCAAACAGGTGTACTTGTTTACTGGCACTGGCTACCATCTTGATGCTATTTGATGGGTTGGGTAGGTCGCCATTATTGGCGTTGTCAGCGGTGACGTTAGCGGAGGTGTCAGTTGTCCAGCCTTGGCTGAGGCCACTGGTAAAGCCGCTGTTGGGAAGAATACCGTTCGACCCGTTCAAGAGGCCGTTACTAACGTTGGTAACCTTGATATTCTGGGCCTTTACGTAGGCGGCAATAGCTTCCAGGTTGGCGGTAGAGTATTCGTAGTCTTCAGGGTTGGTACTCGGGTTGGTCTTGATGCCGTGGAATACCAGGATCAGCCAGGCATTGTTGGCCTTAGCTTGGTCGATGTAGCCCTTTACCTGGGCAACCGTTACACCAGCCTGTACTTGCTGCACCCGCAACATGTAACGGTTGTAGGGATAGGTGTTGTAGCCAGTATCAGCAAAGCCACGGAATGAAGTGTGCTGCTTGGCAACTTCAGATAATACCATGCCATTGTAGTCGCCGTAAGGAGCTGCCATGTTGGCGGCATCGTAGCCGTGGTCAATCAGCGCCTGCTTGCTGGTGCTGAGTTCGCTAGCCACTTGCGCACGGGTCAGACCATCGGTAGCCAATTGGGGGTGGGTGGCAGTGTGTGAGCCGATTTCCCAGCCATAGGTATTCTTGAGGGTTGCGACCTGATCCCACGTCATGTAGGACTGACCACCATCGGCGGCACAGTTGTTGGGGACGGTCGTCATGCCGATACAACTAGTAGTAATGTAGTTCGTACCGCTGTAGCCATACTTTTGCAGGGCGGGAGCTGCCTGCGTGATGGAGCTGGCGAGGCCGTCATCAAAGGTAAAGGTTACCTGAGGCGCGGCCTGTGTCTGTGATACGGCAGCGAAAGTCTGCACACTGCTGGTGACGCCTACTGCAACGGCAATCAGCACCAGGCTGACGGCGGTGAGAGCGGCTTTGGTTTTCTGGAAAATAGTCTGTTTCATGGTCGTGTACTCCCTTATGCGCGGTATATAGGCTAGCTTACGCTTAAATGCCGTATCTGCCAACCGTAATTCTTATGTGGCTTAGGCCTGTGCCGTACCCCCGACGCGCTCTGGGGAAACCCAGGTCACGTGGCCGGTACTGCGGTGTGTTAACTGCTTGAAATTACCCAGGCAGCGTACGATGGCTACCACCTGAATAAGGTCCATGATGTAAAAGCAAAAGTAGAGGGCGGGCGCATACAGGCTGAGGCGGATTTTATCCAGGACGCTGTGATGCTCATCGGGCCAGAGGGTGCAGAGCACGAAGGCGGTAATGGTCATGTAGGCACCAATAAGGAACCCGAAGGTCTGGTATAGCACGGACAGGTAGAAGATGTAGCCCAGTATAAGCGGCTGGGTCATCAGCATCACTTCACTAAAGAAGGCCATAGGAATGCGGTAGAACGTGAGTGACGGGTAAAAGTCGCGGCTGAAGCTGCCTACCATCGAGCGGTATTTAATCAGGTTCTGGAGGCTGCCCAACTTCCAGCGGTAGCGCTGCTTGAGTAAGCCCTTGAATGTCTGTACGCCCTCGGTGCTGGCTACGACGTCGGCGGCATATATGATGCGCTGGTTGCGGTTGCCCTTAGAGACGACCTTCATACTGAGGCCAATGTCTTCGGTGCTGGTGTCAGTGTCATAAAAGTTGAGGTTGCGGATGGTTTCGTAGCGATAGGTGCTGGCCACGCCACCAATAATAAATTCAGCATGTGCCATGGTGTAGAACTTCTTAGAGTAGTAGCCGATCATGTGCT
>DASPHS010000019.1:0-24932 GCA_035629475.1 Saccharimonadales bacterium (SeqCode) | reverse complement strand
CGACAACTTTTTGAGTACTATGCCAAGGGTGAGGCGGAGGATGAGCGCCAGGCCCAGGAAGCTGGTTGTGACTACGCTGAAGCCCGCCACGTCTGGCGACCACGTAGGGCTGGTGAAGTCAAACTTATATAAGGCGTTCGGGATGCCTTTTTCTTTAACACCACGTTCAGTGACGTACTGTTCGATGCAGGGTAAGCGCGGCCCTCCGGAAAAGCTGCCGGGGAACAGGCCTTCACAGTAGGACTGGGCGTCAGAATACACCTGCGCGTTGGCATCTTGCACTCGTTGCTTTTCGGCCTGTTTGAGGCGCTCATAGGTGTACATCAGCTGGATGGGCGGGTACGCACCATCCTTCTTGTGGAGCTTGGTATTCATGTGGCTGTGCACGTAGGCGCGGAGGCGTTGCAGGGAGCCTTCGACGTCACCGTTGTTTTTGTCAGCGATAAATACCTCATCGCGCAGCTGTATCATGGTGAGGTTATTGCTGCGCAGGCTGGCCACCATAATGACGGCACTGATAAGCAACAAGGTAAGCAAATACCACACCTTGATAGGCCGGATGAGCGTCCACCAATAGTGTAAGCGTCTTTTGTCCATGTGAGTGCTAAAGCCTTTCACCCAGTGTAGCATAAACGGTTTATGCTGCTCGCAGCTCACCTAAAAATTAAAAAATAACCCCCCGTAAGGAGGTTATTTTTTGTATATGACCGCTATTACTGGTTGGCAGAAGTGTCGTTGTTCTCGGTGTCAGTACCGGTAGGCGGTGTATTGGTGCCTTGCTGCTGTGTGCCGCTTGGTGTCTCAGCACACTTCTGCTCGCCAGGGTTCTGATCCTGGTACTGCTTGATGGCGTCGGCAACTTTGCCATCGCTCTTCAGGTTTTCCCAGAAGGATACTTGCTCGCGGTTGATGATCATTTGGTCGGTCGGACCATGCAATTCACAGCCAAGCTTTACCAATGAGAAGGCGGCGTCTTCGTCATTATTCTCGGTTTGGGTAGTCTGGTTCTGGGAGTTCAGATAGTAGATGTCACGCAGGTCAACGAATGAGTCGTTGATGCTGCTGACTTGGCCAAAGTATACCTGGCCGTTTGTCAGGAAGACCGCCTGATAAGACTTTTCTTTTACGTAACCAGCCTCTTTGTCCTTGCCAAAGTACATAAGCAGCGCCAAGGCTACTGCCAGAATAGTTAGGGAGAATAACAGCACAACAGAGGCAATGCGCACCCAGCTTGGTTGTTCTACGCCCATAAATCCCTTTTTACCGCCAGGGTGGTTAAAGCCGCCGCCGTTCGGGCCGCCAGCTCCTAGAGGTTGATTATTCGCATTCCGATGCAAAAAATCCATGTGTGTTCTCCCGCCATTTACAAGTAAGTTATAGCAATAAGTGTAATACATAAGCGTCTTTGGTTGCAAGGGACAGGTGCGGCGTGCTACTGCGTTGTAGTCTGCGTTACTCAGTCACCGTACCTGTAGTACGGCTCCTTCCGTTACTCGCCTTCGCCTTGTATCACATCCACGTCTGTCCCTTTTGCATCTGTGGTGTGTTGAGCACTGCATCCCCGCAGACACCTTGCTGGTCTGTTGTGTATCTGTGGAGCAAGATGCTGCCAATCTGTTGGATCCTGGGAAATGGGCTGGTTGGGGATCTTTGGGCCGTGTGGTTTTTATTCGTTTTGTGACTTGGGGTGAGAGTACTTATGCTTGTTAAGGTGATGTTCCCCGAGAGAAATAGTTGACAAGTGATTTTTGGTCAGAGTATGTTAGGGGTACCATTACTAATGCATAAGAGGGAGAAAACCTAGCAATGGCTTACAGTCACACAAACTCCAAGGGTGTTAAGTATTACCTTAACTCTAAAGAAGTAACACTCCGCGGTGGTAAGAAGCAAACAATCTTCTACTTCAGCAAGGACGAACGTCCAGAAGCTGTCGCAGAACTGCCAGCTGGTATGGTTGTTAACGAAAACCCACGTAACGGCTTCCTTACCGTTAAGCGCGGCTAATAAGTTCCTTCCATAACAAAACACCCGGAAGGATAAAACCTTCCGAGGTGTTTTGTTTTCTCCCCCGGCAGATACGTCCATGGCGTGCTACTCATCTCAAAGCTCGGGCCTTACGGCCAGGGCTTTTTATTTACTCGTGATAAGGGGTTCCGGAAGCGGCGGACTTCTTCTATAGTTATGGGGATGAAGCAGCCTATTCTTGTTGTTAAAGATTTACAAAAGACCTATGGCGACAAGCAAGTCGTTAAGGGCATTAGTTTTAGCGTGGAGCGTGGCGAGATTTTTGGTATTCTGGGGCCGAATGGCGCTGGCAAGACGACCACGCTCGAGATGATAGAGACCTTGCGTCCCATAGATGGTGGCACTGCGTCGATTGATGGCATTGACGTGGGTTCCCGACCGGTTGATATCCGCCGAATTATCGGTGTCCAGCCTCAGTCACCAGCTTTTCAGGACAAGACCACGCTGGTGGAGACGATTGAAATGTTTGCTGCGGCGTATGGCGAGAAAGTTGACGCCATGGCGTTCCTGCGTGATGTGCAGTTGGAGGAAAAGGCAAAATCCTATGTTGAAAACCTTTCAGGCGGACAGCGCCAACGTATGAGCATTGCGGCTGCCCTGGTGCACAATCCTAAGGTGTTCTTCATGGACGAGCCTACGACCGGCCTCGATCCACAGGCTCGCCGTAATCTGTGGGAGCTGGTGCAGAGCATTCGCGATAGGGGTGTGACGGTTGTCATGACGACCCACTATATGGACGAGGCTGAGCTGCTGTGCGACCGCGTGGCCATCATGGACAACGGTGAAATAAAGACGATTGATACGCCTAAAAACCTCATCAAGCAGCTCATCAAGCGTGGCTTCACCAAGAAACAACATGTCGAGCAGGCTGACCTGGAAGATGTATTTATCGATATGACAGGAAAGGGCCTACGGGACTAAGTATGAACAAAGCACTCTACACCGTATGGGTATTCACGCGGGTTAATACCAAGCGGTTTTTCCGCGACAAGCTGGCAATCTTTTTCGGCATATTGTTCCCGTTAATCTTTTTGTTCGTATTCGGGTTTATAAATAAGGGCGGCAACGAAATCAGTTTTGACGTGGCAGTCATCAACCAATCGGACAGCGCCTTTGCCAAGCAGTTCGTCAAAGATATGGGCAAGCAGAAGATTTTTGAAATAGATAAAGAAATTACGACCGTTAAGGCTGCCGATGAAAAAATGAGTCGCAGCCAACTGGATGCGGCCATCATTTTGCCAAAGAATTTTGGTGAGATGAAGGGTGGCGACACCTTTCCGAGCGGTACTGCCACGGTGCGCTATGCCCAAAATAACCAGCAGGCGGGCAGCGCGCTAACGTCTATCCTCAGCGCTCAGTTCAAAGGCATAAACGCCAACATAACACCCCAGGTAGAGCCGTTTAAGGCAGAGGGCAAGCCCACCGAGCAGGCGGGGTTGAGCCAGTTTGACTACGCCTTCGCTGGGCTGCTTGGCTTCTCGATTATCGGTATTGGTATTTTCGGTCCCATGAATGTCTTTCCCGAGCTGAAGAAGCAGGGCATTCTGCGCCGGCTGCGCATGACACCGTTGCGCGTATGGCAGTACTTTGTGTCCACGGCCTTGACGCAAGTTATTTTGGGACTGGTCTCTATAGCCATCCTGTTCTTCTTTGCGGTGACGGTATTTGACCTGCATATCGTGGGTAATTGGTTCGAAATCATACCGTTCATAGCGCTGAGTATCGTCATGATTCTGGGTATCGGTCTGGCAATTGGTGGCTGGGCTAAGAATGAACGCCAGGCTGCGCCACTGGGCAACATCGTGGTCTTCCCGATGATGTTCCTGTCGGGTACGTTTTTCCCGCGCTTCCTGATGCCGGAATGGCTGCAGAATATATCCAACTTCTTGCCGCTGACACCTGTTGTGGACGGTATCCGTTTGCTGGTCACTGAAGGACAGGGTTTGATAGACATCGCACCACAACTTGGTTTGATCGGAGCATGGCTCATCGTGATTTATATAGTTGCGTTCCGTTTCTTCCGCTGGGAGTAAGCGCTTGCCGTAGGGGGCAACTCGCCGTAGAATACGGGTTGATGACACTAGCCCATATCCGCGCACTGGCCGAAGAGTATGCAACCAAGTACAACCCCGATAAAGTTGCGCCGTTCCCGTACGAGTTAATCCTGCAGGACCGGCCTGATTTGGAGATTCATTTTGCGGCATTAGACGACCCTGAAGTATCAGGGCTGACGTCCTATGCCGACGGCAAGTTCTCGATCATTATCAATACTGAAAAGCCTGCCGCCCGCCAGAACTTTACGCTGGGGCACGAACTGGGCCATTACTTTTTGCATCAGGATATTTTGCGTGCCGAAGGGGGCATTATTGATGGTGATGTGGCGCTGGACGGCGCTAAGATTCTGTATCGCATGGATGATGCCAGCAGTCAGCAGCTCGAGGTTGAGGCTAATAACTTTGCCGCCAGCCTGCTTATGCCAGCTGACCTGGTGCGTGAAGCGTGGCGAGCCATTGGCAGTATCCAAAAGCTGGCCCGTATCTTCCAGGTATCGGCCATTGCTATGAGTGTTCGATTAACGCACCTGGGGCTGTTGGACTAGCGTATGGCTGAAGCACCTAAAGTTCCGCAAACCGAAGTAAAGCGTCGCGTTGCCGAGTTTACGGCACGCGCTAAGACCGATGCGCCAGCCCGCAGCGCAGCACCGATGGCACTGCCACAGTCCATCGAAGACAAGATTGATATCGACCAGGAAATCGCCCGTGAACAACAGATTAAAAATGAGAATGCCGCCCAAGATATCCGCCTCAAACGTGTCACATTGAACCGGCTTTTTGTGTTCCTGGCCGCCGAAACAGTGCTTATTTTTGTATTCGCGCTGATGCAGGGGACGCAGTGGCTGAGCTTCCATCTGGAAGACTGGAGCTTCAAGCTGCTGGTTGCGGCTACCATTGCGCAGATTACCGGCATGCTGTTCGTAGCTGTGCGCTACTTGTTCCCCACTAAAGCTGAGTAAGCGGGTTCCCGGAAGTATCACCGGTGAGGTGCTTATACAGTAACTCTGCGCTAATGAGCGTGGTGGGCATGCCGATGCCAGGGTGTACATCACCACCAACGTAGTACAGGCCGGCGACCTTTTTGCTTATGTTGTGGGGCCGGAAGATGGCTGTCTGGGTGAGCGTGTGTGCCAAGCCCAGGCTGGTACCGCGGTAAGCGTTCAGGCGTGCGGCAAAGTCGCGGGCACAGAACACCTTTTTATAGACCAAATGGTCGCGTAGTTCGGGGAGGTGCATGTACTGCTCCATCTGGGCGAGCACCGCATCGGCATAGGTTTCCAGCTGATCGTCACTGTATGTAATGCCAGCGGGCAGGGGTACTAACACGAACAGATTCTCGTGTCCAGCCGGGGCAACGCTCGGATCCGTTTTGCTGGGGGCGCAGACATACAGTGAAGGGTCTGAGGGGAATCCATCTGGCACATCGAATATTTGCCTAAAATTCTCCCGCCAATCATCACTGAACAGCAGATTATGGTGTTGCAGGCTGTCGTATTGACGGTTGATACCCAAGTACATCAGCAGGGCGGATGGAGCGGAGACGCGTTTATCCCAATAGGCTGAGGTGTGGTCACGGTCGGCGACGTCGAGCAGTTTGGTCTCGGTGTGATGTATGTCGGCATTACTGACGACAATATCAGCCGCGAGGTGCTCATCGCCTACAGCTACGCCGGTCGCTGTGTGTCCGTCCACGGTGATCTTGTCTACGGCGCTACTGGTACGGTATGCCACGCCGTGCTTACGGCCAATGGCTACCAAGGCCTCAACAATCTTGTAGATGCCACCCATTGGGTAGTAGACGCCCTGAGTAAACAATACGTGGCTGAGTAGGCTGTAAAATGCTGGCGTGTTGTAGGGACTGGCACCCAAAAAGACCGCCGGATACTCAATGATCTGCTGCAATCGTTGGTCCTTAAAGTGCTGCTGCACATACGTATCCAGGTTGGTGAGGATTTTCAGTTTACCGGCATTGGCCAGGAGCTCACGGTTAAGCATGTCGGTCGGCTTGGTGTAGTTACGGTGCAGCAGTTTGCCCACGGCCGTATCGTACAGATAGGCTGCGGTATCCAGGAACTTGTCCAGCTGTACATCAGCACCAGGTTCGATAGCTGCAAAAGCAGCCTTATCGTGTTCGCGGTCACCAGTCATGTCCAGGTGCTCACTGGTGGATTTGTAAAACAGGCGGTAGCTGGGACTGAGCTTCACCAGGTCCAGGTGCTGGTTGACGTCCTCGCCGACCAGGTTGAACATTTGCTCAAAAATATCAGGCATCAGGTACCAGCTGGGCCCCATGTCAAAGGTAAAGCCTTCGGCCTGCAGCAACCCGGCACGCCCACCCAGCTGGTCATTCTTTTCAAGTACGGTCACTGCATACCCAGTCTTACCGAGCAAAGCGGCGGCCATGAGGCCGCCCAAACCGCTACCAATAATAATTATGTGTTTCGTCATGGGTGTACTCATATTACTCGTTGCTATCTTGTTGTAGCAACTAGGTGATATACTGCTTTTAAATTGGGATAAAGGGTGGGCAGAGGGAGTGATATATGCCATGCCACGAGGCGAGCCATCAGTTGAAGTTCTTAGGATAGCAGTAGACGAGCAGCGTAGATTCCATGATGAGTTGACGGCATCCTTTTCAAGCCTCCGATCAAAAATACTGTACTTTATTGGTGCAACGCTTGCAGTGATGACCTTTCTCTACGCTGGGGCCAGCAGTGCGAGTGGCGAGGGTGCGGGTGTCAGGGAACGTCTTTTTATACCTGATGAGCTATATGGTCTCATATTCTATTTCGTTGGACTTGCATGTCTGCTCTATGCGCTTGCAAAACTGGTACATGGGGCAAAACCAGATGCACGATGGCGGGTGCCCTTCGAACAGGAGGAGTATGCTACTCTGGCCGAACAGGACGAAAAGGCCTATCTTATAAAGCTCAAAGATGAGTACGTCAAGGCGACGGCTCATAACCTTAAGGTTCACGCTAAAAAAGGCGAGTCAATCACGAGCTCGTTTTATCCGCTACTCGTAGGTGCTATACTACTAGTAGCGCTTAGATATTTTCAATAATCATCCAAGTGCCGGAAGGAGGGGAATAAAAATTATGTCAGGAACATCCTACGGAGTTGGCGTATAGCCAATTCAGCCCTCGAAAGAGGGCTTTATTTTTTGCCTACAAATTGTAAAACCATAACGGATATGGTATAATACAACAGTTATGAGTTCACACCCAGAGATACCTCTTACCCCTTACCAGGAAGCCCGCGCAGAAGACCAGGCGGAGCAGATACTGCTTCGTCAGTTTGGCGACCGGGGACTGCGTGGTCTCGAAGAGGCCTATGCGGTGGCTGCTGAACGAGCCCATCGCTACGGCCTTGAGGCACCTGGCCATCACCTGTATGACGACATGGCAGACGCCGAACAAGCCCCCTCGGCTCTCCTGGCAGGTGCGACAGAGCACCTGCATACTCCGTTAGTATTGAGCGGCCGCGCGGCTGCCCGTGCTGTCGCGGACCGAGCAGAGCAGCTCCGTATTGAACGCCGTGACATGCGGATACTTGCTGCCCACGTTCGCAATCCAGATGTGCTGCATGAACCTGACGTGTTGCACCAAGACAATTAATCAATGAATATATTACAGCAGTTACCAAAGCCATTCTTCGTATTGGCACCGATGGATGACGTCACCGACTCGGTATTTCGCCGAGTCGTTGCTGGCTGTGCCCCGCCAGACCTGTACTTCACCGAATTTGTGAACGTTGACGGCCTGCAGAGTCCGGGCCGTCCTAAGCTCATGAAAAAGATTCTGTTTACCGGCGAGGAGCAGCCGATCATCGCCCAGCTGTGGGGAAAGAACCCCGAGAACTTTTACAAGACCGCCCAAGAGTTGGTTGAGATGGGTTTTGCAGGCATCGACCTGAATATGGGCTGTCCAGCTAAGACCGAAGTCAAGAACGGTTGCTGCGCTGCGCTGATTAATAACCGGCCACTGGCTCTGGAGATTATCAAGGCCACCCAAGAAGGGGCTGCCGGCCGCATCCCGGTGAGCGTGAAAACCCGCCTGGGCTTTAATGAGGTCGACCTGAGCTGGCACGAACTACTACTGCAGCAGAATCTGGCTATGCTGACGCTGCACGGCCGTACCCGCAAAGAAATGAGCGCCGTACCCGCACACTGGGATTTGATTGGCGAAGTGCGCGAACTGCGTGATCGCATCGCGCCCGATACGCTATTTGTTGGCAACGGTGATGTTATGGACCGTGCCCAGGGTGAGGCACTGGCTGAGCAATACGGCTTGGATGGGGTGATGATTGGCCGGGGTATCTTTAAGGACCCCTTTGCTTTTGCTGCAGATAGCCCGTGGGCTACCTACACCAAAGAGCAAAGGGTAGCACTGTACACCAAGCAGGTAAGCTTGTTTGCGGCGACCTGGCCCAACCGCGAACGTAATATCGCCACGCTGAATAAGTTCTGCAAAGTCTATATTAGTGACTTTGATGGCGCCAAAGAACTGCGCGAGCAGCTGATGGCCGCCACGACAACCGATGAACTACTGACCATACTGGCCACTGCCTAGCCGTGCCACGCCCCATTGCGGGCAAAGAGTACCGTGGGCGTAAGTGCCGTAATCGTTACGGTATCTTCGGCGGATACGCCACCACGGTCATCAGTCACGGTCAGACCAAAGACCAGTGTGTCGCCGCCGATGATTGCCGGGACGGTGAATGATGGGCTTTGCGTTGTCGTTGACGAAAGGGTCACAGCCGTGCCGCTGATTTGCCGCCAGCTCCAGTTGGCAATGGTGCCGTCATCGGTGGCCGAGCCTTGCAGGTAGTAGGTCTCATGGGGTTCAAGGGCGATATCGGCGCCAGCGTTGGCGGTTGGTGCCTGATTGATTTCCTGGCCGGCTGCTTTACCGATCCAGCCACCAGCAGCTGAGCCGATAACTATTTCATCAAAGTATTTGCGCGGGGCGCCAGGGTTCATGGTGCTGGCAAGTGACGGCCCAACCTGTATCCAGGAGGTCTCGGCGCGGATGTTCAATGTGGCAGCTGACGTAAATGTTTCGATGGGCGTGGTTTGGTCGGCAATATACAGCCGGAGTTCGAGCTGGCCGACGGTCGTGCTGCTGACGGCATGCCATTCCAACCGGTACCAGGTGTTGGCGGCTAGGGCATTGGCACTGGTAAACCGTGAACCACTAAAGTCCCGCATGACTACATGCTGCGCCGTATTCACCTCTACACGGAAGGCTTCGGAAAAGCCAGTTGCCCACAGACGGACAATGGCATCAGCGGCTACGCCAAACCCCGTCCAGTTAAAGTACACGCGGCCATAATGCTCGGCGAGCGTGGGTAATTGCCACTGCAGTACGGCTGCGGTCATTGTTGCCATATCACACTGGTATCCCATAATGCCGCGCGCCGTGCGGGCGTTGGTGTATGTCCAGGCACTGCCACCATTGACAGTTTGCCAAGCATTGCCTGATGCGCCGCCGGAGTTACCAACAGTAACGGCGCCACCGCTTGTGCCCCCGGCAGCTGAGTTTTGCATAATAATTGAAGCCAGTACATTAATGGTCACGGTATCGGTGCCAGTGGCGCCATCGTCGTCAGTTACGGTCAGGCGGAAGACCAGGGTGGCTGCCGTGCCCGGCGCGGTAAAGGTGGGCTTGGCGGTGGTGCCGCCTGTCAGCGTGACAGCCGTACCGCTCAATTGCGTCCAGGCGTAGGACGCAATTGAGCCATCGGCATCTGATGAGCCGGAGCCATCAAGCGTAACGGCAGTGCCAGTGCCGGCGTTCTGGTCGTTACCAGCGTAGGCGGTTGGCGGCGCATTCAGGGCGGTGCCCGGTGCGGTGCCAATCCAGCTGTCCTCGCTGAGTGCCAGTTCATCGGCGTACATGGTGGGCAGCTGCGCGTTGCTGGCGCCAGGCCCGAACTGTACGTGGTCCATGCTGCTGTTCATATTGCAGGCAGTGTTGGTATAGCTGAAGAGTGGGGTGCTCTGGTCGGCAGTGAATACTTTGAACTCCAGGATACCATCGCTGGTGCCGGATTTGGCATGCCATTCAACCCGGTACCACACACCTGGCTGCAGCGGCTGTGAAGCGACGCCCAATATATCAGTGGCGCCGTCACGCAGCCGAAGCGTGCCATCAGTTTGCAGGTCTAGGCGCCACGCCTCATTGACGAAGCCGCCGCTAAAGGTACGGAGGACGATTTGGGTGGCAGCGGCAAACCCCGTGAAGTAATAGTAGCAACGCCCATATATCTCAGTAATTGCTGGCAGGTCCCACAGTAGTGTGGCAGCCTCGCCAACACCCTGAGTGCACTGGTAGGCCAACGTGCCGCGGGCAACATTTGTTGTTGTGTATGTCCAGACGTTACTGCCGCTGACATTGACCCAAGGGTCACCAGACAGGCCGCCACTATTGGCTGCTGTCACGACGGTGCTATTACTGCCGCCCTCAGCCTTGTTGAAGCGCAGGAGTGTACTACTAACGCTGACCGTAACACTGTCGCTGGCGGTTGCCCCAGTATTGTCAGTTACTGTTAGTTGGAATGTCAGGGTGTTGCCGGCTACCGGTGCGGTAAACGTCGGCGTAGGGCTGCTGTTTGAAGATAGCGTGACGCTGGCGCCGCCGGTTTGCAGCCAGGTATAGCTGCTGATTGTGCCATCGCTATCGTTAGATCCTGAGCCGTTGAGCGTGACGGTGCTCCCCTCAATGACGGTCTGGTCGGGGCCAGCCTGGGCGGTTGGTGGCTGATTTACGACATTAGCCGGGCCGGGATACACCGCGTCGTTGGTGGTAATCTCGTCGAAATACATGGTGGCTGCAGTCGGTGCGGACAGTGAGTTGCCAAAGTGGATATGACCGGTGGACACGCCCGTATTACAGGCGTTATTGGTATAGGTGATAAGCGGCGTGGTGAGGTCGCCGCTATACACGCGGACCGTTATCTGGCCACTTGTGCCAGTGCCGGCTACGACCTTCCATTCAATGCGGTACCAGGTGTTGGCACTGAGTGTTTCGGTGCTTGTTCCGAGGGTTACCGCTGCTGCATCACGGATGCGGAGTTGTGAACCGCTGCTGATGGCAATACGCCAGGCCTCGTTGGCGAAACCCGGCACGTACGCCCGTACTAATGGATGTTCATTGGCGTTTAGGGCCGTCAAGTATATATAGCAGCGGCCATAGTGGGTGGCCTGTCCGCTGGTAAAGTCCATCTGCAGGGCTGCAGCCGCGCCCACAGCTTGGTCACACCGGTAGGCAAGCCCACCCTTGACGGTCTGCGCACTGGAGTAGGTCCAGACATTAGCCCCGCCGGTTACGTTGCCCCAAGCGTCACCAGAGGCGCCACCGGAGTTACCGACGGTTACGGCCGTGGCGTTCGTGCCCCCATCTGCAGTGTTATATTTAAGGGTTGCCATTAGCCGTTACCCCCAAAGAGCGGGTCATCATAGCAGTCCTTCAGTCCCTGCCATGAGGCAGTATCGCTGGGGTCAATCGTTCCCCAGACGGTTGAGTTGAAGTAGGCCATGAACTTAATCCGCGGCAGCTTGGCAATTACGGCTGGCACCGACCGGAAGTACGCCGGCCGCCGCACGTCAGCGTCGCACCCCCATTCGGCAATCCACACCGGTTTATCAGCTGCACCAGCTGGCAGGGCGCTCAACAGCGCGTATTGTTCAAAGAAATTAGTTTCTGCCGATCGCCAGGTGCCATGGTTGTAACAGTTGAACTGTACGATATCAACATCCGGGCAGTAACAGCGGGCGTACAACGACCCGTTGGTGCTGAACCCTGCCATGCCAGCCGAGAAGGTGGCATTGGTAACGCCTCGGTTCTTAAAGCGGTTGATGATATAGGAAACGCCGGTCACGGAGAGGGCGTCCAGCTGGGCATAGGTGTACGGTACCCCGTTAATGGTGCCGCCGAACTGGTGATCGGTGTCACGCTCGGAGCATATCTGGATATTAATAGCGTAGGGCAGGGCTTTGACGGCATCGGCCACATCATCGAACAGCTGGTCAAGCGCACCACTGGTCACCTGCGTCCAGCTATAAAAGTTAACGCTGTTCGTCCAATAGGTCATTTTGCCATTGGGGGCAGGGTAGTTGCCAGGGGCCGTTGTATACAGCTTGGGCTCCCATACGTAATTGGCGATAACACCGTTCTTAGACAAGGTGTCCATCCACGCGGTGCGCGGAAAGCCTGCCGCCCCGGCGCCCCAGGAAACGTAGGTATTCTGTCCGGTGACGTGCAGGTCATACGTAGCCAGGTCGGCGGTAAAGTCTGCACCCGATGCCTTATAAAAGCCAGCTGCGACTGCACCGGCAGTATGTGAAAAGCGCCCGGCGCGTGTCCACAGACCATTTTGGGCGTACCAGAGTGTTGCATCTTGGTTGATTGCCATGCCTGCCGCCCCGTTTAGGTTGTCATTTCCCAGACGTCCAGCCCGTCAACGGCATAGGCACCGCCAATAGTTGGAGCCACAGGGCCACGCCAGCGAACCGGCCGCTGCACATCACTGGTGACGGTCGTGCGTACCGGATAGCTTGAGTTGCCGCTGTTGTACATAATTACGGCGTCGGTACTGCGCAGCGCAGTCGCAAGGTCACTGGTAGAGACACCACCACCGCTGACTGGCAGCTGGCCGGCTGGAACTTTGCCGTTCCCGTCCAGACTGGCATAGCCATGAGCCTGGCCTTTGTTCGCGGTTACTTCAGCGCCGGCCGTCGTCAGGGCTGAAGGTTTCAGGTTGCCGTTGGTGTCGTGGGCGGCACCCAAAAAATCATTGAGGATCTGGCCCCAAACGCCATCGTCTGATCCGGGTTGTGGAAGTCGCACCATGTCTATTCCTGAAAGCGTACGTTAGTATGCCTCTACTATAACAAAAAAGCCATAAGCAGTAACCATGTCCGTGGTTTTCTTACTCCAGATTTACTGAAAGTATGGCTAATTTCAGCTCGCCGGTTAGCAATGAGCGGCAATTCTGCTTATAATGCTCCTATGATACAAGTTTCAGGTTTAACCAAGCGATATCGCAAAAAAACAGCAGTCGATGACATTTCATTTACTGTGGAAACCGGTAAAGTAACCGGCTTTCTGGGGCCAAACGGTGCCGGTAAGTCCACCACGATGCGTCTTATGCTCGGCCTTGATAACGGGCAGGGAACGACGACATTTGACGGTAAGCCGCTGCATGCTTATGCGCAGCCTTCTCATATTGTAGGTATTTTGTTGGAGGCTAAGGCCTTTCACCCTACTCGCTCCGCCCGCAACCACCTGCGCGTGTTGGCAGCTGCCGGCGGCATCCCTAATGCACGTGTCGATGAAGTGCTTGATACGGTAGGACTGCGTGAGGTCGCCAAAAAGAAGCCAGGCAAGTTCAGTCTGGGTATGAGCCAGCGTCTGGGTATCGCTGCCGCAATTCTCGGCAAACCAAAATACTTGATGCTCGATGAGCCAGCCAACGGTCTTGACCCAGAGGGTATCGCCTGGCTGCGCCAATTTATCAAAGACTACGCCGACGAGGGCAACGCGGTTTTCGTATCGAGCCACCTACTGAGCGAAATGGCACTGATGGCCGACAACATCGTTGTTATAGGCAAGGGCAAGCTGATAGCTAATACGTCGATTGAGGCGATGGTGTCCGGCAGCGCACACTCATCAGTGTTCGTCCGTGCCAATAACCTGGATGCTTTGGCCAGAGGTCTAAAAGGCGCCCAGCTGCACTTTACCAAGCAGGATGGTGGCCTATCTGTCACTGGCGCCAAGACTGACGAAGTGGGCAAAGTAGCCTTTGCGTCTGGCGTAACCGTCCTGGAACTCAGCGGCAAAAGTGCATCGCTCGAAGAAGCCTTCCTGGAAATCACGGCTGACGCGCAAGAATATAAAAGCCATGCTGACAAGCCTGCCAAAGGAGGCAACTAATGATGCCGCTTATTCGCGCTGAATTGCGTAAGCTCTTCACGATTCGTTCGACCTATATTTTAGCCATCATAGCCACTTTGCTGATGGGTTTTATATCATACTGGGCACTTGGTTATAAGGGTGCGGGCGGTCCGGGCCTGTTTATGGAGGCGGCCACGACCGGGGCGACGATCGTAGGCACCTTTGTCGCCATAACCATGGTGCTGCACGTTACGCACGAGTACCGCTACAACACCATCATGTACACGCTTACCAGCTCCAATAGCCGGAACAAAGTCATGTTGGCTAAGATACTGGTAGCTACCGTCTATGTAATCATCTTCACTCTCATAACCATGGCGCTTGCCGTATTCCTGACCTGGCTTGGTACGCAAGTAAAAGGTGGCGGTATCGCTCCCCAGGACTTTTATTACTGGAACGCCATATGGACATCAGTGTTCTTTGTATGGGGCTACACCATGGTCGGTATGCTGGTGGCATTCCTGGTCCGGCACGTTGTGGGTGCGATTGTGGTATTGCTGATTGTGCCGACTACTGTCGAGGGGTTGCTGTATCTGGTGCTGAAGGAAAACAGCAAATACTTGCCATTTAGTGCATTGGAACAAGTCCATACCCACGCAACCATGACGGCGGTTAATGGTGCTGCTATCTTCGGCATCTACCTGCTCGTAGGTTGGGCGATTACCTGGTTCTTATTCCTGAAGCGTGACGCCAATTAAGCAAAACACGCCCAATCAAAAACGCCTCTGCAATAGAGGCGTTTTTGATTGGGAAATAATGATGGGAGATAGATGGTCGAGCGGAGTAGTGTGAAGCGTGAACGCTTGCATACGATCCGCCCGACCACCGTTTATCTCCTCAGTACAGAGAGTAGTTCACCCGCCTCGAAGAGTCAGGGAAGTGTAGCGCTGATGCCAGGACCGAACGTTGTCGACCAGGGGCTGCCCGAAGGAAGCCGCAAGGTCCACGAGGTGCCGTCCACGACGCCGAAGTCGGTGTGGCCTCCCGCGTCCCACTGGCCGGCAATCGGCACATTGCCGTTGGCGATGCCGTTCCCGAACGTGGTGCTCCAGGTGCTCCCCGATGAGAACCGGATGGTCCACTGGTTGCCGTTGACCACGCCGAAGTCGGTGTCGCCGTTGCCATCCCAGTCACCTGTGATGGGGATGTCGCCGTTGGCGATACCTCCACCGAAGGTCGTAGACCACGTCGTACCGTTGCTGTAGCGGATGGTCCAGGTGGAGCCGTTCACGACGCCGAAATCGGTGTTGTTGTCGTGATTCCAGTCACCGACGATCGGGATGTCGCCGTTGGCGATGCCGTTCCCGAACGTTGTCGACCACGTCGTACCGTTGGGCAAGCGGAGAATCCACTGGTTGCCACGGATTACGCCGAAGTCACTGTTGCCGTCACCGTTCCAGTCGCCCACCATGGGGATGTCGCCCGCAGCGATGCCGTTCCCGAACGTGGTGCTCCAGGTGGTGCTGTTCGAGAACCGGATGGTCCAGGTGGAGCCGTTCACGACGCCGAAATCCGAGAGGCCGTTGGCGTCCCAGTCACCGACGATCGGCACGTTGCCGTTGCTGTAGGACAGCGCCGACGGAACGTAGCCGGTACTGGCGTGCTGGATGCCCGCACTGCCGCTCAGATCACCTGCCGCACACACCTGCCGGGTACCGACCGTGTCACCGCCGAGGCTGCCGATGGCTGTGCCCTCGCCCAGACTCGCACCGGGGTTGCCGTGCGCCACGTAGCAGGCCCTGTCGGACGTACCCTTGAACTCGACGTGGACGTGCCGGCCCGGGTTGCAGCCGAGGTTGCTCACCGTACCGATGGTCATGCCGTTGGTCGGGGCGGTCGCCGTACTGGCCGCGTTGCTCAGATGAGCGATGTAGAGCCAGCCGACATTGGTACTGCCGATGCTGATGTTGATGCGGCGGGCAGAACCGCAGGACGTGGTGGCGGTGTCCCAGCTGAAGCTCGGCGTGCCATTGAGGCCCGTCACGTTCAGCTTGACTGCCGTACCGTCACTGCCTGCGTAGAGGTCAGTACTCCAGTTGCCGCCTCCCGGAATGTGATGCACCGAAGGGTGGCTGGAGTTGCTGTCCGTCCACGGCGGGTTGACGTTGGTGTTGAAGGCCCACTTGCCGCTGAACGGCATGCCGATGACGGCGGTATTGTTGGTGGTTGCCTGGGCCTGGGACTGGATGGTCAGGACGACAGCGGGAGTCAACAGCAGCAACGAGGCTGCCGCCAACAGGCGCTTTCTGAAACGAGACAAGACGTCTCTCACTTTCTCTCTTGAAAACTCTGAAACTACAAGGTTACTCGTAGGAATTTTGCTGTAAAGGAACAAAACCTCCAATCAATAATTGTTGGGGTATCCACTGTACTGAGGGATAGGAAAATTATACGAATATCCGCTGTAATTTAACAGCAATAATTACTATTCAGTAGGTACGTCTGCCGGCTTTTTACTCTTGCTGCGGCGACGGCGACGTTTGCGCTTTGCTGGCGCAACGGGCTCTTCGGTTTGGGGAGCTGCGCTTTCCTGGATTTCCTTGATAGGCGGCAATGGTGCTGTTTGAGCCGGCGCCATGTGCATGCTACGTGAGAAAATTAAGCCTCCGTCGTCAACGACCACAGGCTTGGCTACTGGCGCTGGCTGAATATTGCTGGTGGCCGGGGCTGGATTGGGGGCCTTAGTGGCGACAGGTGTGGCCGGTACGGGAACGAGCGATTCCTTGGGCTTGGTGAGCAGTGATAGCGGTATGCGCAATATCTTTTCAACTTGCGCGCTGGCGGTGAGCGGTACTTTGGGCGCTGGCTTACGGGGCTGTGCCTTGGGTTTAGGCGCCTGGTGCTTTTTGAGGTGCTTGGAGCTAGTGTGTCCTGATTGTATGGACTGCACTTGCTGCTGGTACTGGTCACCGACATTCGTGTCGACGATAGTACGCGCCGTACCGTAGGTATAACGGCTCGCTTCAACAATCGCCCGGGAGTTATCTTGCTCAATAGCTGGCAGGTCGAGGGTGATACCCGAAAAGGCCTGGGACTTTTCACCGTCAATGGTCATGCTGACGGTAAAGTGCCGGTTATGCATGTGGATCAGGTCGTACTCGCTGAACTTTGGCTCAAAGTAGCGCTGCATGGTGCGGGCATCATCGGCACTCATCCGGAACGCCACGATGGAACCGACGTTACCAAACACGGCGTCCTTAACCGTTGGCATCATCTGGGCGACATACTGGTTGGCTACGGTCAGGCACAGCCCATACTTGCGGGCTTCACTTAAAATAGTGGCGAATGAGTCGGTAGCAAAGTTCTGGAATTCGTCCACGTACAGCTGGAACGGTACGCGGTCTTCCAGTTCGATGTCGGCGCGGCTCATGGCAGCCATCTGTACTTTGGTAACAATCAGGGCGCCAAGCAGGGCGGCGTTGTCTTCGCCGACGAGGCCACGGGATAGGTTAACGATGAGAATCTTGCGCTCATCCATGATCTGACGGATGTTAAAACTGCTCTTTGGCTGGCCGATGATGTTACGCACCAATGGGTTAGCGGTAAAGGCGCCCACCTTGTTCAGTACCGGCGCAACGGCTTCGGTAGCAAACTTGTCATTCCAGCTGGCAAACTCAACGGTCCAGAAGTTCAAAACAACTGGGTCTTTGACGTAGGTAAGCACGCGGTCACGGAACTTGCGGTCAGTGAGGATGCGCGTAATGTCCAGCATGGTGGCGTTGGGGTAGTCCAGCAGTGCCAGAATGCTATAACGCAGGATGTACTCCAGGCGCGGCCCCCATGACTCAAAGAGGCGCTTAAGGACGCCAATCAGTTCCGAGCAGGTGTGGCTTTTGAGCTTTTCGTCATAGACCTCAAGGGGGTTAAAGGCGACTGGGAAGTCGGTATCGGCGGCGTTAAAGTACACCACGTCCTTGATACGGTCAGCGGGGATACGCTTCAGAATGTTCTGTGCATAGTCACCATGGGGGTCGATGATGGCAAAGCCATACGGGCTGTAGATATCCGAGATAGTCAGTAGCTCCAGCAGACCGGACTTACCCACACCCGTCTGTCCTAAGATGTACAAGTGGCGACCGCGGTCGCTACGGGGTAGGCCGAAGCCGATGTTATGCCCACGGAAGTTGGTGATGGCAATCGGACTGAGTGTGGCAGGGTCCTTATCGGTCAGTAGCGGCAGGTTGGCTGGTGGTTCGGCTGTTTGGGCGCTCGCCCACAGGATGTATGGTGTTTCTACGTTGGTGTGCGGCAAGTGGAAGAGGGTTGCTACTTCTTCGATGTTCATAACAAAGCTTTTAGCTGAGAAATCCCGGGCCTTATAAGCAATCAGGCCGCGTGCATCAGTCGTGCGTCCTTGGGCAAAGCCGTTCAGGTAGGTGCTGTTGAACTGCTTGTAGCTGGCGGCAATGGACTGCAGGCGTAATTGTGCTTGCTGTTTGGTGACGTTACCGCGGTATACGATGCGCAGCACGCACTCATAGGCAAGCTTTTGGCCTTTGGTTTCAGCGCCCTTTGCCCGCAGTTGCTGGTATTCATTCAACTTGGCGGCTTCTACCTTGTGTTCCGGTGGGGCCCACAGGGCCTGTAGGAGGCCAGTCATATTGGTGTGGCCACCCTTCAGCTTGGCAAGGTACCGCTCGTTCTTTTGGTGCCAGCGCTCATGGGCAGGGCGGATGGCCAGCTGCAACCAGGCTTCTTCGTCCTCGTTGAACTTGGCAAGCGTAGCTGTAATAGCTGCCAGGGGGTCGACTTCAAAGCTCTGGAAGGTCTTGATGGGCAACACGTCGCTTTGTGTCAGGTGCATGTCGGTGGTAAGGGTGGTCGTGTAGTCAGGGCTCGCGGCCACATAATCTTCAACCTCAGAAATCTGGACGGTCGGGTACTGGGCATAGACCTGTTCGGCCACGTATTCCTTGAGGTAGGTTGGTACCCACAGGTAAAAAGCGATGCGCTTATTGATGACGGCCATCTCAAAGCTGATTGTCTCGCGCTTAGCTTCCAGGTAGAACTTAACGGCAGGCTGCACCAAGAGGCCCTGGAGGCTGGCGAACATTTGCTCAGCAGCCAAGGCTTTCTTGTCATTCGTACGCGGTACCTGCAGGAGCAGCACGCTCCCGGCCGCCTCTGGTGCAACCGTATCCATAATCGATGTAATTATACTATAATTTTATTAAAAAAGCAAGCACAAGCAACCTGCGTTCGCAAAGTGTTGACACTAATTTAATAATATTGAATTATATCCGGTAAAAAGGTATACTAGGCCACGTATTTCGAGCAATCGAATATATGCACCTCGAGCACTTGCTCACACTACTCACAGAAAGGTTATGCAACCCCCCCAGGTGCATCCGTACTGTCATCGTGTTCCAGAGAGGAAACTGTCGTGAGCGACATCCGCTATGCAGTCATTATCGTCCTCCTGGCGATTATCGCTGCCGCCCTGGTGACCATCGCCGTCCAGCAGTGGAAGGCCCGCCGCAACCAGCCGCAGACCGTCCACGTCATCGACGAGGAGACCAAGCGCAAGCTGGACCTGCTCGACCAGATCGCGGCCGACACCAAGCACACCATGGAGGACATCCACTGGGCGGCAGGCGCGTTTCTGACCGGCTCGTTCGGCACCAAGCCGCGCACCGGCAGCCGCACCCGTGGCCGCAGACCCTCCACCGAGGACCTGATCGGCAAGCTGTTCAGCGGCCAGTCCAGCCCCACCCCTTCCGGCTACCCGTTCGGTTCGGCCTACGTCTACGCCGGTTCCGGTATCCCCGGTTCCAGCATCAGTGACATCCTGGACGAGTTCCTCGGTGCTGGCAAGTGGACCTTCGCTGGCGGGCCCCGCACCTTCGCCGACCTCTTCGAGACCGACGACAGGATGACCGGTGGCGTTCGCGACCCCTTCACCAGTGGCCCGTTCGGCAACGGCCTGTTCGGTCAGTCCGGCACGGGATCCCCGTACAGCAGGTTCGACGAGTACCTGAAGGACCAGCACGCGCGCCACACTGGCACGACGGGCACGCAGAACGACAAGCTCGGTTTCCCGGACCCCACCGCCTCCGCGGACCAGCCGGCCGACGCCAGCAAGACGCCGTCCGACGAGACCGACCCTGAGGCCACCCAGGTCATCAAGCGCCCCGAGGAAGGAGAGCCGCAGGACAAGTAATGGTCTGACCGCCCACAAGGCGAAAGGAGCACCATGAGAGCGGCTGCAATCACCTTGGGCATCTGCGCCGTCCTGGCTCTGGTAGCGTTCGCGCTGTACAACCCGGTACGGAAGGCAAAAAAGGCAGACGCCAAGGACAGTCAGTACAAGCAGACCCAGGTCAATCGGGCTGAAGCCTTGCGCAATCTGCTGCAGGGAATCAACGATAACCGGGACCGGCTGTCGCTGAGTGCGGAGATCGTCGAGTTCTTGCGCATCGAGTTCAAGGAGCAGCGCTTCACACGGCCCTACGACCCGGCCGATCCCTGGATGGTCAGCGCACGCATCGCTCATTACGAGCCTGTCCTTAGGGACGTGCGCCGACTCTACGACATGGAGCTCACGGATATGCCCAACGACCTGCGCCAGCGGATCGATGAGTACTTCGTGACCTACACGACGCCAGAGTCCTGACCGACCCGCATCACCTGCACCACAAGTAAGTAGTACCAGCAACACGTTGTTCGGTGCATGAGGGTCTTTCCCTTAACTAATGGTGTGGGGTCACTGGTATTTGACGTTTCACGTCTTCCTTACTACACCCCACATCATTTGCACCCAAGTATGCACCTGTTTTTGCACTTAACGCGTTAAGTTTAAAAAGAGACACATAATTGGGTGATAGGCAGGCGGCGGAGTAGTAAGGGTTCATGTTGGATACATGATCTTGCTAGCTCACGCCGCCCGCACCATCAGAAGGTTACATCACCCCCGTTCGGTAGTGCGTTACTTGCCGGCCTTGGCCAGGTCGCCCACGCGTCCGATCACGTTCTGCGCACACTCGGTGGCACTGTCGACGTCTGTCAGCAGCTCCAGCCGGCGGTTGTCACAGGTGATGACCAGCTTGGGTTCGATCAGCTTGCTGCCGCTCTTGTCATCAGTGTCCGTCGGGATCTGGATGCGGGCCACGATGCCACCGGTCTCGACGTTCAGGATCGTCACGATTGGGCGAACCTTTGGGTCGAGGCTGATGTCGACGTAGAACCGCGTCAGGTCGTTCCGGTCGATACCGAAGCCGCGGAAGACCGTGCTGCTGAGCGGGACGTACTCCTCGACTGCTCCTTGGGTTGCAAAGAAGTTGCTGTTGAGGAACGTCGTGTACTTGCCCAGGTTGAACACGTAGCCCATGTAGACCTCGGCGTTCGCGTTGAACAGCGTCGGGTTGGGGCTGAGGTTCGCGGGGAGCGAGTACATGTCCATCTGGTTGAGCTGGCCGCTGGTCATGCTGTTCAGCTTGACACGGAAGGCGGTGCTCAGGTGCTGCGTCGTGGCCTTGTTGGGCTTGGCGTAGGACATGGCCCAGATGGAACTGTTGGACGGGTCACGCAGGACGTAGTTGCCGTTGTTGCCGGCCTGGGAGGTGGCGTCACTGAGCGTGAAGCCCCAGTTGATGTCATCCTCGTTGCTGAGACCGGCCGCGAAGTTGTAGTACCTGCGGTGTGTGTCAGCAACCGACAGCGGGTAGACGGGAACGGGGTACTTGTCCGCACCGACACCAGTGACCTTGGTCTTGCACTCGATGTTCGGCATGCCGCTCGACGATCCGGTCAGGATCATGAAGCAGTCCGGGACCGGGATGGTCACCAGGCCAGCACCCTTGTGCTTCAGGATGTTGACGGTAATGACCGGCTTGCCGTTGGCGTCGCAGTAGCCCGAGATGTCCTCGTTCTCGAACCAGCTGGCCCGGTGTCCGTTCTCGATCAGCCATCGGTAGATGACGTTGTTCAGATCGTTCAGCCCTTCAGCCGACGAGTCGGAGTCCGGGTTACGGAAGGCGCGGTTGAACTTGTAGGTGCCGTCGCTGTTGTTGCGGTCGAACAGGCAGACTCGAGGCGCTTGTTGTCCGGGCAGGAGCTCGGTCACGCCGCGCGCGGGATAGCGCTTGCCAGAACCGTTGATGACCGCACTCCAGCGCCCGTCGTTGGCGTTGTTGCCGTAGACGTACGTGAAGGTCTTGTCCCACACACCGACACCTTGGGCGTCGACGTTGGTCTTGGTCCGAAGCCACTTGGTGGCACCGGAGAGGGACAGGTTGCGATCCTCCCAGTCGGTGGTGGGCAGGGTCGCCTGGGTCAGGGTGGCCAGCTCGCCGTAGTGCGTCAGCTTGGGGTTCTTCTCGTCGACCCAGGTGCGGTAGTCCGGGTTCTTGAGTCCGTTCTTCTTCTGGATGACGACTTCGTGCAGCGCCTCGGGGATGACCTTCATGTCGGGGACGTTGGTGATCGTCGACGCGTTGTACGCGAGAGCTCGATCCCGGTCGCCCCACATGTTGCCCTGGATCGCACCAGTCGTGCCGAGAGGCAGCATCACAACGCAGGCCACGATCGTGATGATTTCCACGATGGAGTAGCCGTCGTCGTCGACCGCTGCCATGGCGAACGCCGCGATGGGTCCGAGGATCGCCCAGCAGAGCCAGAGCGTGGTGGACAGGCCCAGGAAGCCGCCGTCGCTGGCCGTAATGTTGCGTACGAACCAGTTGTAGCTTTCTGCCTGGTCGGTACCGAAGCCTCCCCATGCCGGTGCGAACAGCCAGATCAGAGCCCAGACCAGGAACGGCAGGGACATGATGCCCAGGCCAGTCGCCATGGTGTCGAGGCTCAGCTGCCGTCCGCGGCGGAGGTGAGGATGGCGCGGTTTGGCCGCCCGGCGGGCGCGTGCTTTCGCACGTTGCCAGCGGTTGGGTGTGTCAGTAGACACGGTAACTCCATTCCTTGCATAGTGGTGCAGGTGGATAAAACAGGGGAACACACCTTGTGGGTGCAGGCAGGTGCTCATATACATAAGGAGCTGTTTGCATCCACAAAGGGTTCCGATAACACTTCTGATGGTAAATAACATCAAACGCCTCCCGGGGGAGACGTCTGAATGCACTGATTATATAATTTTCTGGCTAAATCAGCAATTATTCACCGACACGCTGGTTTTCGGTGATGTTCACGGCGCGCTGGGCATTGCCCCAGGCGTCATTCGCTTTATTCCAAGCCATAATTGATACTGCCAAAGCAATGATTGTCCCGATGAGCGCCAGGGTAGCCATTAGTTTAGCTGCTGCTGCGTCGGTGTGGGCGTCACGGATGTCGCGGCGCATGTGGTGCATGCTGTCGTAATCTTCTACTGCCATAGGTTTGTCCCTCCATTACTTTAAAGTACCCTTAAGTATGAACAAGATAAGAAAATGCGCTGTAATATTGCTTACGTTCGCATTGTGTCTAATCGGACAGACGCTCGGGTACGGTGGTGAAGGGTGTGCATTGAAGGTTATAGGTCTATCAAAAATGTCATCAGCAAAGGTTATCGTCAGTGAGGCTGGTGGTAAAATAACGGGCTTTGATAACAGCCCAGCCGACGGCTCGGTGCCCGACTTTGTGGCCACGAATGGTACGGCTATTCATGAGCAGGTGACGGCACTCGTAACCTAGATAGCAGCGCTTAGGAAGTAATAAAAAAGTGGCTTCTGATGTAAGCCACTGGATTATTATGGTGGGGGCGGTTGGAGTTGAACCAACCACCAAGCGGTTATGAGCCGCCTGCTCTAACCGATGAGCTACGCCCCCGCGCTGCCTGCAGCAATTGCTGCCGGTTAACAGAGAAGAGTATAGCAGATACTCTGTTGCAGGTATATAATATTACGTGAAATCGTGCCCTATGGAAACAAAAATAAAAGAATACCAAACCAAGCTTTCCAACTACGCACAGCACCTGCGGGATGTGCGCGTGGTAGGCTTACTCTTGTTTCTGGTAGTGCTGCTTATGATGAGTTGGAGTGGGGTCAAGGTAATCGAGACCAACTATAGCCTGCAAAAGCAGATCTCCCAGCTGCAGCAGCAGAAAGACCTGCAGGAGCTGTCTAACACCAACCTCAAGCTCACCAACGAGTACTACGGGAGCAACCAGTACCTGGAGCTTATGGCCCGCCAAAACTTCGGCATGGCAGCGCCTGGCGAGACGGTACTGGTGGTGCCACAGGACGTCGCCTTGTCTCATACCGTCGACAAACCCAATACCGAGCAGGAGCAACAGCAGCAGGCCGCCGCCAAGCAGCCGTTCTATCAGCGCAATTTCCAGGCGTGGATGAACTTCTTCCTTCACCGCCAACCCCAGGAGTGACAGTGGTTGACAGGGGGAGGGAACAGGGGTATACTCAATTATTAGATTTACTTGTGTATATCAGTTTGCCGCGGGATGGAGCAGCGGCAGCTCGCGTGGCTCATAACCACGAGGTCAGAGGTTCGAGTCCTCTTCCCGCAACCAAGATAAAAGCCTTACGTTCTGCGTAGGGCTTTTTTCTTTGTATGATGTGCGGGGACATAGTATCTAAACGTTGTAATTACTATAAACAACACTTTGCCACCCCTGTATGCACAGTACCCACAGCGTTATACACATGATTATTTTTTACATCATAGTCGTAATATACCTTTTGTGACGTAGAGCTGAGTACTAAAAAGGACGCCATGTGGCGCCCTTGTACTGCAGGTAATCATACCGCTAGGCTGCTAATTCACTCCGGACCAGCGCAATCAGGCTCCTAGGGTTCAAGTTGGCCTTCAGTTCGGTCTTATGAGCACCTAGGACCAAAGCGTCCTCTAACTCTTTCCCGGTACTCAGGTTGGTCAGTAGTACGACTTTGGTGTTCGGGGCTGTTTGTGGCAGGCGAGCTTGCCTCAGAAACCCTACACCGTCACAGATGGGCATCAT
>DASPHS010000018.1:0-5598 GCA_035629475.1 Saccharimonadales bacterium (SeqCode) | reverse complement strand
GGCGGCCGGTCTGCTCGTACGCCTCAAGCAGCTGTTGCGGATAAGGGATTTCACAGCGGAAGAAGTCATCGGCAAACAAAAAGAAGAATGGCTCGTCGTCGCGTAACAGGTGACGCACGTTCAACAAAGGACGGGCGTTACCCTTAGGAGTGCCCTTCTGGCGGACGTATACAAAGTTAGCCAGCTCGGCGATGTCCCTAATTTGATCGGCCAATGGGTCCTTACCCTTGGCACGTAAATCAGCTTCCAAATCCTCGGAACGGTCAAAGTGGTCCTCAATAGCCCGCTTGCTATAGCCCGTCACAATAATAATGTCAGTCACGCCAGCAGCTACTAATTGCTCGACAATAATCTGAATAACCGGCTTATCGACAATAGGCAGCATTTCCTTAGGCATAGCTTTCGTTTGCGGCAAGAAACGGGTACCAAACCCGGCGGCTGCGATAACGGCAGTAGTTGGGCGAACAAATTGTGACATGTGATTATCTCCTTTTTCGGTGCTTGTAGGGGTACGGAATTTGAATGAACAAGGCTTCTATTGTATAACGCTTGTGATGTGTTGCACAACCTAACTGGCGACAACTTGCTGGCGCAGCTTGTCCAGCAAAGCCTGATACTCAGCGTCACCAAACAATGTGGTATCGACCATAATAACCTCCCCTATACCCAGTGGGGCATAGCGCTCTTCAAGCACAGCGTTATCGGCCGGGTCGTAATTTTGGTGGTCGACATGTCCCGGATGGCGTTCACCCTGTTCGTTGCGGTCAATAAAACGTTTGGTGCGGACTGCGGGGTCAGCATGGCAATACAACTCCAGGCAGGTAGCATTATACTTGGCAAGGGCGGCCCGTATTTCGGGCACAGCAAACTCCTTGTAGTAGGCATTCTCGGCTATAAACTGCTTGCTAGTGGCCAGCAGTTCGTCGATAAGGACAAAGAGCGCATTGACCGATGCCCTACCGAGCGATCGGGACCATTCGCGGTCGCCAATACCGAGTTTTTCAAAATACAGCTCCTTTATGTCATCTTTGCCGATGAGCGGGAGCTGTAAATCGTGGGCTAATTTGCGTGATAGCGTTGTTTTACCGCTACCGGGAATACCATGCACAATGATTAACTGCTGTTTCATGTGTCTATACTACATGGCTTAGCTGGGTATTGGCTGGTCCTCGCCATCTCCCGCATGCCTGTCATTCCCCTGAACCGCCAATGGCGGTTCAGCCCATCCCTGCAATAACTAAATCTGTGATTTTGTTATGGGGAAAAGATATATGCGGACTTGTGCAGAGATGACGGGATTACTAGAGTCCTAGCTGCTTCTTGATGAGTTCTTGGGCGAGCTGTGGATTAGCCTTCCCTTGTGACTGCTTCATAATCTGACCTACGAGGAAGCCGATAGCCTTCATCTCGCCATTCTTGACGTCCTCGGCAGCCTTTTCATTGGCAGCAAGCACGCTGGCAACTATTGCAGCTACGGCGCCTTCGTCAGACTCCTGAATCAGGTTCTGTTCTTTGGCCAGCGCTTCCACATCAGCCACCTGGTCGGTACCCGTGAGGACGCTGGTCAGCAGTGCCTTGGCATTGGTTGAGCTCAGCTTGTTAGCCTGCACAAGGTCATAGGTAACGCGGTAGGCA
Organism: Saccharimonadales bacterium (SeqCode); assembly: GCA_035629475.1. Classification (GTDB taxonomy): domain Bacteria; phylum Patescibacteriota; class Saccharimonadia; order Saccharimonadales; family UBA4665; genus JARIHD01. The sequence goes on along the minus strand of DASPHS010000018.1, from coordinate 3,963 downwards.
TGCAGCCGGCCCTGATTGGTCAAGGCGGCGTTCATGACGACCGACTCGTCACGACGTAACGGCACTTCCAAATTCACAAACCACTTGGCAAGGGCCTTGGCAAAATTTTTGTCAGTGATAACCTCTTCTATCAAGGCCAGGTAGCTGACCGTGGCATCATCCAATTCAACTTCGAGTAATGTCTCCATGGCAGAATGGTCAAGGCCAAGGGTATTCAGGCGTTCGCGCCATTCATCAGGCATCGGGGGCATTTCCTGCCGGACGGTCTCGATGAGTGCGTCGTCAAGTTCGATGGGCGGCAAGTCAGGGTCTGGGAAGTACCGATAGTCATGGGCATCCTCTTTGGAGCGCTGGCTGAATGTCTCCAGCTTGGTATCGTCCCAGCCACGAGTTTCCTGTACGACAGCACCGCCATCTTCCAGGACTTCGATTTGGCGGCTGGCCTCGAACTCAATAGCCTTTTCTACTGCACGGAAGGAGTTGAGGTTTTTGGTTTCGGTGCGAGTGCCCAGCTCATCAGTTTTGCTGACACTGACATTCACGTCAAAGCGCATGTTGCCGTAATAGAGGTTGGCATCCGAAACGTCTGCATAGCGCATACGGAGATACAGCTCACGGACATAAGCCCGGGCTTCAGCAGCAGTATGCATGTCAGGCTCGGACACAATCTCGATGAGCGGCGTACCCGCACGGTTGAGGTCGACCAGGCTGTAATCAGCACCTGCCGGGTGCGTGCTCTTGCCGGCATCGGCTTCCATGTGTGCTTCGTGGATACGGATGGTCTTTTGCTCACCATCAACCACAATCGGCACGACGCCATCTTTGATAATAGGATGCGTGAACTGGGTAATCTGATAACCGAGCGGCAAATCAGGGTAAAAATAGTGCTTGCGGTCAAAGGCACTGTACTTCTGAGGTGGTGTGCCCAACGCGAATGCAGCACGCATAGCCAAATGCACAGCTTCCTTGTTCAGCACCGGCAAAGCGCCTGGCAGGCCAAAACAGATATGGCTCACAAGCGTGTTCGGTGCGGCTTCGCGGGCGTCGTTACCAACGGCAGCAAAAAGCTTGGTGGCAGTCTTGAGCTGCACATGGCACTCAATGCCGATAGTTACGGTGTATTGGTCGCGGGTTTCCTGCGAAATCATTATTTTGACTCCTTTGCGTTGGCATCAGCTTTGCCGCCGGGCAATGCACCGAGGTCCTTAAGGGCCTGACGGATACCGACGAGCGCTTGTTTGACATCAGATTCTTTGAGTTTGAGCGCTGGGTCTTCGTCCAGACGGTTGCGCAGCTTGTGGCCGAACCATACACCATCATTATCATTAATCAGACGCTGGGCGCTCACCAGGCGCTCACCCATGCTCTTGCCTGCAAAGCGCTTCCTTTTAAGTGCCTTGTCGAGCAAGTCATCGGCTTCCAGGATAGCCTGCGCCCAGGTGTCCTTGCTCTTGCAGAGCTTTTGCATCTGGCGCCACTCAGCCTGAAAATAGTCAGCTTTGATGCGGCGCGGACGGCGCTTGAGCCACACCAGTCCAGCCGCGGAAACAACAATGACTAAACCTATGGCACCCAAAATAATAAGGTCTATCATAGAATGGCCTCCGTGCCGGCAGCAAAGCCAAAGAGATCACGGTCTTTGCGCTGCGGTGCGATGATCTGCAGGCCGACAGGCAGATTATCAGTGGTCGTGCCAGCAGGCACAACGATGGCAGGAACACCAGCCAGGCTGACGGCCACGGTCATGATGTCAGCCAAGTATGCCTGCAAGGGGTCGTCGCCTGTCTCGCCAATCTTGAACGCTGGTGTTGGGGCGGCGGGACCAATCAAAAAGTCGACATCTTCGAAAGCCTTGGCAAACTCAGCGATTACCTTCGTGCGAACCAATTGGGCCTTACGGTAGTAGGCATCGTAGTATCCACTGGAGAGTACATAAGTACCGATCATGATACGGCGCTTTGCTTCGCGTCCAAAGCCAGTGCCACGAGCTTTAGCGTAACTTTCCTCGAGGTTAGTGGCATCAGGGGCGCTGTGACCATAGCGCTGACCGTCGTGGCGGCTAAGGTTGCTGCTGATTTCTGCCGGGCAAATAATGTAGTAAGCGGCAAGCGCCAGCGGCAAAGAAGGGATACTTATCTCGCGGACGTCAGCGCCAGCAGCTGTAAGCTTCTCGGCGGCCTCACGAATCCGTGTCTGCACTTCAGGGTGGACACCTTCACCCATGTACTCGGTGATCAAACCGACTTTTTTACCGGTAAGGTCAGTTGCGGCATCGATGTAGCCTGCAGGATCGCGGCTGATGGTTGTACTGTCTAGCGGGTCCTGGCCGGCAAACACATCAAAAACCCACGCATTATCAGCCACGGTGCGTGTCAGCGGACCCATGGTGTCGGTACTGCTGATCATGGGCACCACGCCGCTACGGGATGTCAGGCCATAGGTAGGCTTATAGCCCACACAGCCCACAAAGCTGGAGGGCTGACGAATAGAACCGCCGGTGTCACTACCGATAGTAAACGGTGCCATATCAAGTACGGTCGCGGCAGCAGAGCCGCCGGAAGAGCCGCCGGGAACTCGGGTCATGTCATGAGGGTTCTTGGTGGTCATGAAGTCGCTGTTCTCGGTGCTGATACCATGCGCGAAGGCATCGAGGTTGGCCTTGGCAACACAAATAGCACCTTCAGCCTCCAACCGTTCAATAACGGTGGACTGGTAGGGCGCATCGAACCCTTTTAGAATATTGCTGGCAGCCGTTGTTTCAGCGCCAAACACCAAAAAGTTGTCTTTAGCGATAAATGGTACACCCGCCAGGCGACCAAGCTGCTCACCATCTTGGACCGCCTTATCAATTGCGGCCGCCCGCTGACGCGCGCGCTCGGCCGTCGTAGCGATAATGGCGTTGTACTCTTTCTTTTCTTCAATTGTCTTGAGCGACTGCTCCACCAGATCAGTTGCTTTTAGTTCGCCGGCCTGCACTTTGGCAGCGATATCAGCAATAGGTAACCACTGGCTCATAACTACCCGATCATTCGTTTAACTTTAATAAGGCCGTCCTGGCTTTGTGGCGCCAGGCGTAGCAGGTCTTCCGGGCTCACGCCGTAATCAATGACCTGGTCTTCACGCATAACGTTTTTAAGGCCGGTCACCTGCGTGGTCGGCTCCAAGCCTGCCGTGTCAACTTGGTCAAGCTGTGCCACATACTGCAGCACGTCGCTCAATTGTTTACGATAGGCTTCGACTTCCTCGTCGGTTAGGTCAAGGCGAGCAAGTCGGGCTAATTTTAATACATCTTCCCGAGTTAGTTCTGTCATATTCACCTTACTATATCAGAAATAGTGTTGTTATTGCGAGCGCCTAGGCCCTGAGTACAGGCATGCCGGGCAGCTCGTGCGGCAGCTCATCAAGCGTCAATGGACGAGGGTAAGCGATGCCGTGCGGCGTGGTTATAAAACGGTGCTCTGGCGTTGCCACACCTACTGCCCCATTGAGCGATCCAGCACCCAGCATGAAAGCGACGCCATGGTAGCGATCGGGAGTTCCGCCTGGTTCCCGTTCAGCCATAAATTGCCCCAAGTTGTTCGGTCCACCGATTGTTGTCAGCCGGCACATCGTAGCACTCAGCTGATAGGCTGCAGCCAACGCACTTCCTGGATATTCATCCAACAGGTCGTACATAGCTTCAGGTCGAATCCCAAACACAGCCACTTTGTCCCGAGGTCGCTGCTCGCCCTCTTTACGATCCGGGTCGCCACTCATACTTTGCCACGGAATATTCGTTGCGGCCACGTCCTGCCACGCAGGGTTAATTGCACGAAGGTCAGGTGAAAAATGATTGAGCACTGGGTCGCGGACAGCCTCCCAGGTACCCGCACCGGCAGCTACTAAGCCCGTTGCGACTGCTCCACGCAAGAGATTACGGCGTGATAGCAGCGGCCGTTCGGCTGCAGATGCAGGTGTCGTATT
>DASPHS010000017.1:0-9005 GCA_035629475.1 Saccharimonadales bacterium (SeqCode) | reverse complement strand
TTTATTGCTGGTAGTATGCAAATGGCTAAAACACTGGTCTGGAACGGTACGATGGGTGTTACGGAAACGCCAGCAGTGCACGGGCCTGTCGGACCATTCGCACACGGTACCGATCTGATTATCGAGGCTGCGCTGGGCGACTTTGGTCAAAAGCCCTTTAGTGTGGTTGGTGGTGGCGACACCGTCGGGTACGTCGAAAGCCGCAACCTTGTGGATGCCTTCAATCATGTATCTACCGGTGGTGGTGCGTCACTCGAGCTTATGTCGGGCAAAAAGCTCCCAGGCGTTGAAGCTTTGCAGAACAAATAATTCTTCCCGTCATTCCGGACTGCGATCCGGAACCCAGTAATCATGGACTTCTTCTTTTACTGGGTCCTGAAACAAGTTCAGGATGACGGGTAAAATATTGTAGTCACGACAGTACTGCTTATGCTAAGCTAAAAGCAAAGGTTATTTGGGCACCACATGAAAAACACATTGCTAGTTGCAAACTGGAAAATGCATCTTAATACTAGCCAGGCGAGTATGCTGGTACACCGTCTCCAGGAACGGACGCGTATTCACCGGGGCATCGAAATAGTACTGTCACCAAGTATGTTGGTGTTGCAGCCGCTGAGCACGCAGATTGATCGTCGCAAGTTCCGGCTTGCTGCACAGAACGCACACTACAAGGACGAGGGCGCCTTTACTGGCGAGGTATCGTTCAACATGCTGCGCGACCTCGTGCACTACGCACTCGTCGGCCATTCGGAACGCCGTATTTATTTTAATGAATCACTGGAACTTATCCGTGATAAAGTAGCCGCTGCTATTCGCAACGACATCAGTCCTATTCTGTGTGTCGGCGAAACTGCTCAGGAGCGCAAAGACGGCCATACCCGTCAGGTACTGCACGATCAAGTGACGTCTGCTTTGAGTAACCTCACCGCTCGTGATGTTTCCAAGGTAGTCATTGCGTACGAGCCCGTCTGGGCAATCAGTACCTTCGGCGGTGAAGTCGCCAAGCCAGAGCAGGCGGCGGAAGCAATCGCTTTTATCCGTCACCAGGTTGAGCAGCTGTACGGTCCAAAGGCTGCGAGGAATATCCGGGTATTGTACGGCGGTAGTGTCGACGACAGTACTGTTCGTGGCTACCTGGAAGTAGATGGCTGCGACGGTGCCTTGGTTGGCGGTGCCAGCCTGAACCCATACAAATTCGCCGGAATCATAGAGTCGGCATATCGGCTGCGGCATGAACTTGGCGAAGATGACTAACGGCAACAAAAAAGTATTCGACATTGTACGGCCAGGTAAAACTATGGCCTCCCCGTCATCCCGCCCCATCATCTCCGCTCACAAGCCCGCTGTCACCGACCAGCAAATGGTCGCTAGCGCCGGGGCAAACCTGCGTAGCCGGGCGGCCAGTCCTGACGCCAAGCGACCCCTGATGCAGGGCCGGACCAAGATTTCTCTGACGCCTGTCCACGAAGACCTGGAAGTGCCCAGCGCACCTGCCATTCCCGTGTCTGCTGCACGCAAGATTACCGCCGTTGAACCAGTTAATGAGCCTGTCGCCAATCCAATTGCGGAGGAGCAGCCAGCCCCACAGCCCAAGCCAGATAAGGTAAAGGTAAGCGTAGATACGTCCAGCGAAGGCGCGGTTACGGTCACCAGCGCTCCAAAGGTGCCTGCTGCCATCGCTAAGACGGTTACCATTGCAGATGCCCAAGCAGCAGCAGAGCCCGCGGCTGACCCCATCGCTGTCTTGCGTAAAACCGCGCCGGCTGTGAGTGATACTCCTACGGTTGATACTTCAAAGTATCGCCCCGCAACAGAAATTCCTATCAGCGCACCCGCACTGCAAACCGAAGAAGAGCCAGTGGGTTGGGTCGCCGACGAAGAGCCTGAGCAAATCGCTCCACAGCCCGAAGTGAGGAACGAGACGCCGCCCACAGAGGAAGTATCAGACGAGCCTGACTATGCAGCACCCATCGCTGCCAAGCACCTCACCTCCCGTGAAGACATTATGTCCGGCGCCGGCATGACCATGCCTCTGGACGAAGAGCCACGTTTGGCGCCCGTTGTTTCTCACCACAAGCACAAGATGCGCTGGTGGCAGTGGCTCATTGTGCTGCTGTTGATTGTTGTCTTGGGCGTAGCGGCCTTCAATTTCTTGCTCGATGCTGAGCTGGTGAAGACAGAGCTCGATTTACCACATACTGAACTACTGTAGCTTTGGGCGGTCTACTGCTTGTACTTTCGAGATGAGTAGTACAGCTTCCTCATCCTTGGACTTGGACGCTTGCATTGTCACAAAGCCAGCTTGCTTGAACTGATCAATCAGGCTCTCAGCGGTGTAATGCCATGATCGCCAAAGCAAGATACTTTCACCCTTTTCAAATCTGAGCACCTTATCAATAAGGTTGTTCTTAATATAAAGCGTCACGGCAACTTTTAACTTTACGCGAACTTGGCGCTTCATTTCGTTTCTGTCGAAGAATTGCTCTATTTCATATATGTCGGGCTCAATTCCAAGTAGGTCGAGCACAATCCGGTCATGGTCAGGCAGCTTTGTTTTATCGGTGCTATCTATGCTTACATCAAAGAAGCGCCTTGAAGTTTTGGTATCTAACTTTAGGCTAGTGAGCAGTATGTCATCGCTTGTCATGCTGTCATGGATGGTGTGCAATATCTGAAGCGGTTCCCGGAAGTTGTTTATAAGACCGCCAAGGAATAGAAAGATGTTCCCAGTCTCACCGTCTTTTGTGCCATAAGATGCTTCTATTACTCGTTCGTAGGTCAAATCCTTAATAAGTGTCTGGGCTGTTACTTGACCCTTAAACCATGTCTGCATGTTATGGCCAGTGATCCCTAGCAAGCCAGGGCTATTGTCTACAGCAAAGTATGTATGTAGCTTACCACTCGTTAGAAGATTGCTGATTAAGTCCTTAGCCGCCAGGCCATTTCCTGCGCCTAGGTCAACAACATTCAGCTTCTTGTGGTCGCCCATGACATCGTGAATATAAGGGGTCGCAAGGTTAACGAGGTCTATGGTATTGGTGAGTATGTTCTTGGCTCGTGCGTTATACAGCTTGTGTAAATACGAGCTCCAGGACACTGCTCCAGGGCCGTGATACGGATATTGCGGAGGGATTTCCCTTTGAACATCCAGGCTCGTGACTATATCTATGATCTGCTTGTCGGTGAAAATCTGATAGAAGCCGGGAAGGGCAGTTAGTTTGCGGTGGGACTGACTATTACGATATTTCTTAGCCCGAGAGGTAAATTCTTCGAGCAGTGTTTCATTGCGTACAGTATCTGCAATGTAGGTTTTATCGCCATCAACGTATAATTCTAAGTCAACTTTGCCTGACTCAGCTGCCTGAATCCAGTTTCGTACTGATTTGTCAGAGACGCTATACAGGCGGACAAGTTCGGCATTCTTAAAATATTTCATTGGACTCCGGTCAAAGTCATTCTATCCACAGTATAACGCAAATCTGTATTGCATGGTACGGCAAATTACCGTACCATCATTCTAGGTAAGCAATATTACCTGGCTGTCTACACTTATAACTATCAAAAATGGTACGCTACTACTGCGTACCATTCATGAAACGTATCTTATCTAGTCATTGTATCTATTGGCGCGAATACTGGTGACGAGAAGAAGGAATTCACGGCTTTTAGCTTTAGATGCAGCTACTAAGTCAAAGTCGTTTTCTTCGAAGTCTTTCATAATATCTAGTGTATTTTTGTGCCAGTGTCGCCAAAGCAAAATAGGCTCGTTTTTTCTAAGTTCAACATGACGTATTCCATTGGGCAGTTGAAACTTAATTGAAAGATCCACAGTTGGCTTAAAGCTTCCGAAGCGAGCTAACTTAGATTCATCAAATACTTGCTCGATTTCATATAATGATTCATCAATTCCTAGGAAAGCAAGAATAAGCTCGCTGCGCAGCTTTTGATTTGGACGAGGTGTATTGAAGTCAAAGTAGCGTCGAGAGTTCGGCGTATCCAGATAGCCTGTGTATATTAACAGGTCATCGGTCTGCATGCTGCTGTTGATGGTCTGAAGCGCACGTGCTGGTGAGCGGAAGTTACTCAGCGTGCCTCCTAAAAGGTACACAAGATTGACGGGTGTCGTTGCTTTGCTGTCGGTGTAATCATTAATGAAAAGGTCATCAAACCTTTCGTGTCCGAAATCGCGAACGTAGCTTTCACATTTGATTTGGCCGTCAAACCATCTCTCTATATTTTGCTCTAGAATACTGAGCATTTCTTTGCTGCCGTCTATGGCTATGTACCTATTGAGCCGCCCTTCTTTAAGTAGGCGTTCCAGGGTGTCTTTTACTGGAATACCGTTTCCGGGCCCTAGGTCAACTACATTTACCTTTCGGTCGGTATCAATCAGGTGATCAATGGTGTTTGCGGTGGCTTGCAAAAGGTTGACAGTTTGGGTGAGTATATTCGGAACCTGCTCTTCATATAACCTTGTAGCATAATCGTCCCAGTACTTTGCAGCCCCGTCAACATAGGTGTACTGCGTGGGTATTTCATTGTATTTTGTAAGCTGCGAAATAATATCTAGGATTTGGCTGTCGCTGAACGACTCATAAAAGTATTTTGTTGGAGAGACGGTTCGAGAGCTGCGACTATTCTTAAATTTTTTCCCTTTTTCGACAAGCTTGTCGATCAGCGCGGAGTTTTTTGTCGTATTTGCAACCCATGATTTACCTTTATCCTCGTAAAGCTGTAATTCAAGCTTCCCCTCCTGGGCGGCAGAAATCCAGTTGCGCACAGATTTCTCGGATATATTGTACAGCTTTGCCAGTTCAGTATTCCTATAATATTTCACCTAAAACTCCGGTCGGTTTTTAACCATTATAACGGATTACGTCCAGATATCTATTGACATGTTCCGAAATGCAATCGTATCATGAGGATAGGGTAATCCTTAACGCCCATAAATTGTTCTAAATGGTACGTAAAATGTTCTTCTTGAAAAGAGGGACCCATCAATTAATTGATGTTACGAACTCATAAAGGAACCATTATAACCAATGAGATGGATCTCGGAAAGAGGGAATATGAATACTACAGCATTCACACACCAACAAATGGCAACAATTGCTGGCTCACAGGCTGACACGGAGGCCGATACATCCGAACATTCATCTCACGCATCCCAAGCCAACGACTTCCTGCTGGTATGTCCCTCCAGCATCGGAGACATGGGCGTTAAGGACGCGATTCACGCACTCTACTATCTACCAAAGCAGTACAAACTGGTTGTCCTAAAAGACGGCTCCTTGGTAAACGGCGCCGAAATGACCGAAGGCGACCAGTACCTGGAAGACCGCATTTTCTTTGAGACTGCTACTGGCAGCGCCAACGAACCATCTCCATTTCTGCAGGCGAGCGCTGTTATCTTTAATGAAGCGAACGCCGCAAGCGTCAAGGTAAATGCGCCACACATTATGGTGTCCGACAAGAACGACAGCGACATCGAATCTGACGGTGGTACCGGCTACACGGTTGCTACTGGCAATCCCGAGGCTCTTGCGACAGCAGCCATGATGATCTCCAAAGCTCGCTTCGCTTAAAAAGCTGTAGCCCGCAACTAAAAACACCGCCGTAACGTCAGGGCGGTGTTTTTAGTTTAGTTGACAGGGGTGGAGTAAGGGCGTAGCCTCGTAGGCATGACAGAGCGACAACAAGGATATTGGGATATGAATCAGGCGGCGTGGGTTGGTGCGCCTCCGGCTGACGAAAAGTGGGGCAGTGAACAGACAGGCCCCCAACAAAGTGCCGAGACGGCCGAGGACATCGGATATACTCGCCATATGATAGGCTCCGCTGGCTATCCATTTGAATATCAAGAGGTGAGGTATCCCGCTGCCGGGTATACGGTCGGCCACCTGGCAGAGATGATGCGTGACCACCCTGAGGTGCCTAACACGCCCCTAGATTCGCGCTACTATGGACTGTCCAGGGGACCAATAGCGCACTTGCCCGCGTACTATCACGTGACCGAACCCTACCAGTGGCCAGGTGGCGCCATGCCGGGAACGCCGGAATACGATAGCGCAGGTATCGCAAGGGAGCTGGAGGGCCAAAGCATACCGTTTTTGAAGCTCGAGGATATTCCTGGCATGAAGATACCGTTTGTTAGTGCCGGCTTTCTGGAGCAGCTGGACCTTATTGTTGACCGTATCCGTTTCCCCCAGGAACCGCGTATAAAGCCCACTACTCGTGCCGCTGCACGCTTGGCCATGGAAGGTGTGCTAGCACTTGATCCAGAGCGTCTTGCCGCTGTTGCTGACGCCCATGCTACTCAGGCTGGTTCGGCGGTGCTGCGTGCCAACCTTGTGTATAAGGGGTTGGAATCTCACCATCAGCAGCCTACGGCGCCGGCCATGCCAGAATCAAACTGGCCGATCTATAGAGAGGGCTATGGTCAGCTAGACTTCGGTGTACACGAGAACCATATTCCCGGCTCGCGTGCTGACGGCTCATGGGAAGAGCTGCCCGGCGCACGCGAGCACGAAGCCTAAAACTACAACGCCCATCCCTGTTACGGCATAAGCACAATCTGCTACAATAGGGGTCGTGCTAGAAGAACTCGTAGAGGGCTTAAATCCGGAACAACGCCGGGCTGTTGAGACAACGGAAGGACCGTTGCTTATTCAAGCTGGGGCGGGTTCGGGCAAAACCAAAACGCTGACCCACCGCATTGCCTATATTATTGCTGACCGCAAGGCATCCCCCTATAACATCCTTGCCGTGACTTTTACCAACAAGGCGGCCAAAGAAATGCGTGAGCGCGTGGCCGGGTTGCTGGACGAAGACGCCGACAACCGCAGTTTCATGCCCTACATGGGTACCTTCCACTCCATCTGCGTGCGTATCCTGCGGCAGGATGGCGAGAGTGTGGGGCTGCCTAAGACCTTTGTTATTTTTGATGAGTCCGACAAGATGCATGCCCTCAAACAGGCCTGCAAGCAAAAGATGATCGATGAAAAATCATTCCCGGCTAAGCAAATTGCCAGTGTTATCAGTAACGCCAAAAACGAAATGGTTGACCCGGAGGAATATGCCGGTGTAGGTTCCACGCCTTTGCAACGGGCTGCCGCCGATGTGTACCCGCTGTATCAGGCTGCGCTGCGCGAGGCTGCCGCCCTAGACTTTGACGACCTTATCCATACCACGGCCAAAATGCTCAAAAGCCAACCGGAAATCCGTGAAAAGTGGCAACGCCGCTTCAAGTACGTCATGATTGATGAGTACCAGGACACCAATGCCGCCCAGTATTCACTGGTGCAAATGCTGACCAACGAAAATAATAACATCGCCGTCGTGGGCGACGACTGGCAGAGTATTTATAGTTGGCGCGGTGCTGACTTCCGTAACATCCTCAAGTTTGAGCAGGACTACCCCAACTGTACCGTTATCAAGCTGGAGCAGAACTACCGCAGTACCAAGCACATCCTGGACGCTGCTCACGCCGTCATTACCCGCAACCAACAGCGCTCTGACAAGCGGCTGTGGACGGACAGCAACCATGGTTTGCCGGTACAGATGCTCCAGGTGGTTAACGAACGCGCCGAGGGTGAGGCCATTGTTCGCCGGGTGCGCAACGCCGTCGATGGTGGCATGCGCAAGTACAGCCACTTTGCGGTGTTGTACCGTACGAACGCTCAGAGCCGGTTGGTAGAAGAGACGCTCATCCACTACGGCGTGCCATACCGAATCGTCGGCGGCCAACGCTTTTATGACCGCAAGGAAATTAAAGATTTGATGGCCTATTTGCGGCTGATTTTCCAGCCGGAAGACCGTTCCAGTTTTGCCCGCGCTGCCAATGTGCCGAGCCGCGGCATCGGCGAGAAATCGATTGATAACTTTTTGGAGTGGCAACGTGCCAACAAATTAACGCTGCTGGGCGCCCTGCGTGACGTCGAGGAGTGCGATAGTATCATGACCCGTGCTGTAAAAGGCTTGAGCGAGCTGGGCGAACTGTTGGGCACCATGCGCGAAATTATGTCCGACGCACCACCGGCCGAGGTCTTGGAGTCACTTATCCGCCGCATTGATTACTACGGCTACCTGAGCGACGGCACACCACAGGCGGAGTCGCGCGTCGAGAACGTCAAAGAACTTTTGAACGTTGCCCAAAGTTATAACGACCAAGGCATGGACGTCTTTTTGGAAGAAGTTGCCTTGGTGAGCGATGTAGACCAGGCTGACTTTGAAGGTAACGCTGTAACCTTGATGACGCTGCACGCCAGCAAAGGCCTGGAATTCCCCGTGGTGTTTATGGTGGGCATGGAAGAGACCGTCTTTCCGAGCTCCCGCTCCCTGTACGACCCAGCCCAAATGGAAGAAGAGCGCCGCTTGTGCTACGTGGGTATGACCCGTGCCCGTGAAGAGCTGTACATGATTTATGCTTCCAGCCGTATGTTGTACGGCGGTGTGCAGCACAATCCGCCCTCCCGCTTCTTGGCCGAGGTGGATGCTACCTTCGTGGCCTCCGATAACAGTCTTGGGTTTACCGGTGCACAGACCCACCAGTCCAAGACGCTGCGCGATGCCAGCCAGCTGGGCAACAGTGCAGACCCGCTTGAGCCAGTTGTGGTCCCGATAGATGACGAGCCACGGTACGTGCCAGAGCTATACGAAGGCGACACCGTCAAGCACCAGTTATTCGGCGTGGGTACTATTGTTGAAATGGACGGTGAAAATGCCACCATTTACTTCAAGGGCAAGGGTGCCAAAAAGCTGAATATCTCGTTTGCTCCCCTGGAAAAAGTCGAAAACGATCTATAAGCCGCGGTAAATACCGTGGATGTAATCGCGTAACAATACGCCCATTTGCCGGGCGTACGGTGAAGGGTCGCGGTCGCCGCGGACAATGCCGATAATCTCGTTGGCTGTTTGCGTGGGTCGCCGGTCATGGCCGCCGTTATTGTTGGCTATCCAGATGACGTCGTCGTTATCCAGGGCGGCAGTGAGGGCATCGCGGCCCT
>DASPHS010000016.1:0-25994 GCA_035629475.1 Saccharimonadales bacterium (SeqCode) | reverse complement strand
TGTCAGCTCCAGCACCGGAGTATTCATCTCGACAAACCCTTCGCCCATCAGGAATTCACGGGTAGCTTGCCAAAAGGCACTTCTACGCAAAAAGCGTGCATAGACATCAGGGTTGGCATTAGTATCGACATAGCGCCGACGCAGCCGCTCTTCCTTATTGGTAAATCCATCTGTTGGCAGCGGGCGAAGTGCTTTCGTAAGTAGCCGCAACTGTTGTACCTCAACAGATACCTCACCTGTCTGCGTTTTAATGACAGTGCCGTGAGCTTCAACAAAATCGCCACTATCCAGTAGTGGCAGTTGCTCCATCCCAATCTGACTTTCAGTAGGGTGCAAGCCTTCAACGATCCCACTCCGCAAAAATAGCTGCAGATTACCAGTCGCATCCCGCACTACAATGAAAGCAATCTTGCCGAATTTGCGGATATTAGTGATTCGCCCTACAACACTCACCTGTTGACCATCTAAAGATGAAAAATCATTAGTTATTTGTATAAGTTTGTGGGTCCGCTCAGAGCGAGCCGGATATGGATTAACACCCAAATCCTTGAGCTCACCCAATTTGCGCAACCGCTCATCGCGAAAGTCTTTTAATGTAGCCATATTGCACCTATTTTAGCATATTTACAGAGAAAGAGCCCCTGCTGCGTCCGCGGGAGCTCTTTGTAGATGGATAGCAGCTGCTATGGATGCCTAGCCAATGTCTACGATGGTGTAGCAAATGGTTTCTGCTGGCAGCTTAATCTCTACTTGCTCACCTTCTTTTTTACCCATAAGGGCTTTGCCGATTGGTGATTCGTCGGAAATCTTGCCGTTCAGGGGGTCAGCCTCAACGGTACCAACAACCTGGAACTCTTTAGCCTTGCCGCTATCGCTCTTCAGCTTTACGGTAGAGCCAAGTACTACTTTACTGTCGCTTTTTGGGGCAGTAATAACCTGTACGTTAGCAAGAATATGTTCGATTTCAGAAATACGGGCTTCGTTGCGTTCCTGATCCTGACGCGCAGCGCTATATTCCATATTTTCACTAAGGTCACCAAATTCGCGAGCAGTTTTAATGCGGTTTGCAATTTCGGAACGGAGAGAAATTAGGTCTGCAAGTTCTTTCTTCAGTTCGTCAACACCCTGCTGGGTAAGATGGAATTGTTTCTTCATGCTCATGTCTCCTTGGTTGTTATTATAGCAACTGCCGCTTTAAGAGGCGACCCTTTTTATCACCTCTGTCAAGCTAAGGAAGCTTGCCTCGGCCTCGGCGCGGGCTTTAACCTCGTATTGCGCGTTCGCGATCGTTTTTTCACTTACGACGATTCGGTATGGAATGCCCATGAGGTCGGCATCTGCGAATTTCTCACCCGGTCGCACATCTCGGTCGTCATATAGTACCTCAATCCCTGCGCTAGTCAAGTGCTCATACAGCTCATTAGCCGCATTTTGTACCGCTTCACTCGTGCCCAAGCTTGCTATATACACACGGTAAGGCGCGATAGACGCCGGCCACAGGATGCCTTTATCATCGTGAAAGGCCTCAACAACCGCAGCCAAGGTACGACCGATACCGATACCATAACAACCCATGTAGTACTTCTCACGGGTACCTGATTCGTTTGTAAATTCGGCATCCTTCATCAAATTAGTGTAGTGGTAGCCGAGCTGGAAAATATTTCCGACTTCAATACCCTTCTTCTCGACAAGCTCGCCGCCATCAGCGCTTTTCATACCTGCTTGTGCTAATGCGATATCAGCCTCAATATCCGGCGTGAAGTCACGGTCGATGTTGATATTAAGAATATCCTTGTTCTTTTGGTTGGCGCCGCCATACATATTACGCACTGTGCGTAAGGAGGCGTCACCGACAATCACCACTGGGAACCCAGACTTTTTGCCTTGTTTAACCATACCGATTGGCGAGATAAAGCCAGGCTCGCTACCCAGGTCTTCACGCACTTCTTCTTCTGTGGCAGCGCGCAACTCCCAGGCCCCTGCCGCCTGCATCAGCTTCGTTTCGTTGACGTCAAAGTCACCGCGGATAATAGCCAAAATATATCGCTTAGTCGCCTCATCGAAGAATAGTACATCCTTGGTCTGCTGCCAGAGGGGCAAATCGTGGAACCGCACACCGTCTTCCATGGTTGGTCCCCGCTCAGCGTCTACCGGCTGCATAGCACGCAGTTCTTCATCCACGTTCTTGTCTTCCACACGGAAGGTTGCTACATCTTCATGGGCAGCATAGCCGCTTTGTGGGTCGATAAAATAGCGGCTTTCACCCTGATCGCTTTCGGCAACAAATTCATGACAATATTCACCGCCAATATAGCCATTATCGGCCGCGACGACGTCTACATTCAAACCCAATTCAGCGAAAATAGCTTTATAGGTATCCCACATTTCCTGGTAAATTGCCTTAAATTGCTCCTCAGTGCTAAAGCTATAGGCATCCTTCATCATAAATTCACGGACACGGAGCAACCCACCGCGGGCACGCATCTCATCACGAAATTTATTCGAGAACTGGTAGACGTTAAAGGGTAAGTCACGATAACTGATATTAAACTTGCGTATCAAATCGACGGCCATCTCCTCAGCCGTCCCGCCTAGCGCAAAATCCGCACCACGACGGTCGGTTATCTTCATCAACTCAAAGCTGACTGAGGTGGTACGATTTGTTTCCTGCCAGAGCTCCAAAGGGTGTAGCGTAGGCATCACTAATTCCTGTGCATCAGCAGCATTCATATGCTTGCGTACGACTTTGATAATATTCTCGTGGACTTTGAGCCCTAAAGGCAACAAATAGTAGCGGCCCGCAGTAGACTCACGTATAAAGCCTGCTTGCACCAGCAAACGGTGTGAGGGAATTTTGTAGTCGCTTCCCTCGGTTTTAGATGGCTTTCCGAACAGTTTAGACATTTTCATGTCGTACTCCTAAAAAATGTATGGTTTTACTTTGTGTAATAAATAGTGAGAGCAAGAGTAATTACGGCCGCGGGGCCGGGATGACGAGTACTGGGCACATGGAGATATGGCTTTTCATTTGCCCACTATTGTACCTTATGCCGTACCCAATAGGAAGAGATTGACGAAAACGAAGCCGTTCTTGAGCGCATGAATACCAATGCACGCCCAGATACTTCCTGTCTTTTCACGTACATAGCAAAGTACGAGTGAAAGGATAAACGTATCCACAAAAGCGATCCAAATAGTTGAGCCGCCCGCCCCGCCGTTCAGGTGTAGATAGGCAAACGTGGCGCCTACAACCAGTGATGATACCACGGCATTTATACGGCTGGAGCGCAGAGCACCATATGCAAAACCCCTGAATACGCTCTCCTCGATGATAGGTGGGATAATTACAAGTCCTATGAACGCGAGTACAAGGCCGGAGCCGCTAGTGCCTTTTTCAAAAGGTAGTGCCTGATCCTGATCTAAGTCGATTGGTACAAATATACGAAGGACAGAGAGGATGACAATAAAGAGCATGAAATAAGCAACAAAGCCCAAGATGGTGTGCAGCAGGTACGCCCATCGAGGCTTGTCGAGCCCTATCGCTCGCCTGAGTGACACCTTCTTATATGATATGAACCAGTACAGCGCAGCGGCAGTCAAAGCCGAAGTCAGGAATACGTATATAAACCTGGCTAGTGGCGAATTAATCAGCCATTCATCTACCTTAATTGCATCGGCGCCTATTAATTGGGCCGGGATTATTATGAGAAAGCTTGCCACATATGGCATTACCTTGAACCCCAGTATCACCATAATAATGGCGGCAAATATACCCCACGGCAGCCTACGGGCGTCTAGACTAGAAGAATCTTCGGACATCAACAATTGTTATGAGCACTATCAGGAATAGAAGGAATATAAAGCTGGCCCCGACAATGCGCTCCTCCATTTCCTGACTCAGCTCCTTCCCAAACAAACGGGTCAAGAGAATCATGTACAAACGGCCCCCGTCAAGCGCTGGAATGGGCAACACATTCATAATAGCGAGCGTAAGCGAAATGATAGCAATAATCAGCAATACATACTGGTACCCAAGTAAGCTGCTTTCCTTCAGGACGAATACGATACCTACCGGCCCCGAAACCTGTTCAGCCGCCTTGGAGCCATTCCCCTGGAATACAGCCCCGATGGCGTTCCCCAAGCCCCTAAATGTCTCAACGACAATTTGTTTTGTCAGGCCCAATGCCACCACTGGTGCGGACCATGTTGAGCGGGTCATCTTGTACTCGCCTGGCGTCACACCCAAATAACCCTTGGGCTTATCTGTTTTGCGGCTCGCCTCAACTGTTTTAGCGTCGCGCAATGTTACCGCAACAGTCTTAGTACGGTCGTCCCGTTCGTAGGTCATAGTGACCTTTTGGCCTGCATGCTTTTCAGTAAATGGCGATAGGTCGTCAGCGTCATCGATAGCGTACTTTTTGCCATCAACTGTAAAGGCGTCAATTCTGTCACCGGATTCCAGTCCAGCCTTTGCAGCCGGAGAGCCAGGCTCAACATAGCCGCTATATACTTCACTACGCAACACCTTGGTGTCGCTATCAACAGTAAATTGATTCGGCAGCAGTTGCGGCATACCAACCCAAGCCAACACCGTCAGTAAGCCAATACCTACCAACAAGTTGACGAAGACACCAGCTAGCATGATCTTTGTTTTGGCCCAAGTCGTGGCAGCGCCAAGGCTCCCCTTCTCTTTAGCGGCATCTGACTCACCTTTGAGCTTCACAAAACCACCAATAGGCAGCCAGTTGAGGCTAAAATCATACCCCGCTTTGGTCTTGCGTGACCATGCCCGTGGCGGGAAGCCAATGCCAAATTCTTCAACTTCCACCCCGTTCCGGCGTGCAGCCCAAAAGTGACCCAGCTCGTGGACAACCACTAAACCGATAAACAAAATCAGCCCAATAATCAACAACAGTATCGACATTTTATCCCCCAAACCGCCGTGATCGGCGACTATATTCTTCTATGATAGCGGTCACGTCTTCTTTTGTCATGTCCGGCCAATACTTTTCAAGAAACAGGAACTCGCTGTAGGCGCTGCGCCACAGCATAAAGTTACTTAGCCGCTGTTCGCCGGAAGTCCGTACAACAATATCGACAGGAGGGATATCAGGAGCGTACAATCGTTCGGCGATTGCCTGCTCGTCAATTGCTTCCAGGCTCAGCCCGTCAGCAACACATTGCTTGGCCGCATCTACAATCTCCTGCTGGCCGCCGTAGTTAAAGCAAATTGCCAATGTTCCCTTGGTAAGATGCTCAGTAGCCCCTTCTGCCTTTTGGATGGCACCCAAAACCTTATCGTCCAGATTATCGCGGCGACCCATAAACCTGACGCGCACGCCACGCTCAATCATTTTCTTAACTTCTTTGGACACCGCACTAACCATCAAGGACATAAGCCCTGAAACCTCGCTCGATGGGCGTTTCCAGTTTTCATTAGAGAAGGCGTAAATAGAAACATAGGGGATGTCATGTTCATACACCCCTTCTAAAACATCTTTAAGGGCGTTGTAGCCCGCCATATGGCCATCGAATGAAGGTATGCTGTGAGACTTTGCCCAGCGGCGGTTGCCGTCAAGGATAAAGCCGATATGGTTAGGCTTAGTGATTGTGCTGCTATCTTGCATTAATACAAACCTAAACGGTCATTATTTCGGTTTCTTTGGTCTTGGCCGCCAGGTCTACCTTGGCCTTGATGGCGTTCATCGCTTCATCAACTTGCTTTTCGAGCCGCTTGGCATCGTCCTCGCCGATTGCCTTGTCCTTTTTGGCGGCAGCAACCGCATCCATAGCATCACGGCGGACACCACGCATAGCCACCATGCAGTCCTCTACCTTACCGCCAAGCACCTTTACGTACTCACGGCGGCGATCTTCGGTAAGTGCTGGAATGGGTACGCGGACTACGCGTCCGTCATCGGATGGATTAAGCCCCAGACTAGGGTTGTCGCGGATAGCACTTGCGATTGCCTGAATGTTGCCTGGGTCAAAAGGCGTAACCTGTATCAGCTGAGTCTCGGGAGCGGTCACATTCGCTACTTGGTTGAGCGGCATCTGTGTGCCATATGCGGTCACCATAACACTATCCAGCATGCTGGCATGTGCACGGCCGGTACGCACCTTTTTAATCTCAGCCTCGAAGTGCGTTAATGCAGCTTGAAGCTTCTGTTTTGCGTCATCAATAATCTGGTTTGGGTTCATAACGTAAGTCGCCTCTTTAAGTATATATTTATTGTAAGACTAATTCTTGCTCTATCAAAGCAATACCATGCTCTGCATATGCGGTGACCGCTATTTTTTCTGCCTCAATGACCCCATCAGCCGCATAGGTACAATGATTCTTAAAGCCTTCATACGCCTCAACACCTCCGGACAGCATAATTACTGCGCCACCAGCTGCGAGCGCATGGCGTGCTCGCAGCTCTGCATGACTCGTGTCAGACACCGGTTGATGTCGCTTTTCCAGCTGGGCGGCCTCATGCTGCCTATAGGCCTTATATGTCGAGGCAGCCCGTGCGACATCCTTTCCATCTGATGTATACACAAGCAAACCACGGCATTCACTTAGCGTTTGCATTACCAGTGCACCTAGTTGATCGGGCACAAGCTGTACATGCAGCAATTCGTTATTAGATAGTTTGATCATTTGGTCTTTATTGAAAATAAAACTACCAGTCCGAAAACTGGTAGTTTTATAACGGTTTAGTTACTAGTTGACTTCGCCAAGTGCCATACGGCTAATGCGGCGGACAACGAGGTTTTCACCAAGCTTAGCAATGTGTTCCTTGAGGTAGTCACCTACGGTCTGGTCGGGGTTCTTAATGAATGGCTGCTCCAGCAAGCACTTTTCTGCAAAGTTCTTCTTGAGCATACCTTCAACGATTTGGTCGACCATGTTCTCTGGCTTGCCCTCTGCCTTTACCTTCTCGGTAAATTCAGCCCGTACTGCATCGCGGTCAGCGGCAGGAATGTCGTCGCTACTTACATACAGTGGAGCCGAAGCGGCAACATGCATAGCAATATCACGTACGAGGCCAGTGAAGATTTCATTGCGGGCAACAAAATCAGTCTCACAGTTTACCTCTACCAATACGCCAATACGATTGTCGTGCAAGTAGCTACCGATAACACCGGCACGAGCCTCACGCTCACCGCGCTTCTCGGCCTTGGTCATACCTTTTTTACGCATTTCGCTGAGCGCCTTGTCGAAGTCGCCATTAGCTTCTTCGAGAGCCTTCTTGGCATCAGTCATGCCGACACCGGTTAATTCGCGAAGACGCTTAATTTCTGCAATATCTACAGCCATCTTTATATCCTTCCCACCGTTATTACTTATTTTTTAGCTTCGTCTTTGTCGGGAGTAGCCTTGGCACTCTTGGCCTTGCCCTCTTCGATTGCCTGCTTAACGTAGTCACAGATCAACTGAATGGTCTTGATTGCGTCGTCGTTGCAAGGGATTGGGTAGTCTGCGAGTGAAGGATCTGCATTGGTGTCAATCAAAGCAACGATTGGCAGGCCAAGCTTCTTAGCTTCACGTACGGCGTTAATGTCACTTACCACATCGAGTACGAAAACGGCACCTACACGGGAAGCCATGTTCTTAATACCACCGTAAATGCGGTTCAGTTCTTCAATTTCTTCCTGGAAGCGCTGTACTTCAAGCTTGTTGTACTTATTTGCCAGTTCACCAGATTCCATTTTGGTCTCTAGATCGTGCAAGCGCTTTACGCGGCCTTGAATAGTGTTGGCGTTGGTCAGCATACCACCGAGCCAACGTTCGGTTACGAAAGGCATTTTTACATCTTCAGCGCTCTGGCGGATGATGTCTTGTGCCTGGCGCTTGGTGGCGACAAACAGAACCTGCTTACCTTCACTGGCAGTTTTGCTAATAAAAGCTAATGCGTTGTCCAAGCCCTCTACGGTCTTGGTCAGGTCGATGATGTGGCTACCACCGCGCTTTGAGTGAATGTAAGGCGCCATTTTAGGGTGCCAACGGCTTGTTTTGTGCCCAAAGTGCGCACCGGCTGCAAGCAAAGCCTTAATGTCTACGGCTACTGCCATAATACTGTGGTCCTTTCTCTTCGATTGGGTGCCTACTGGAACCTACACGGTGTATCAGTAGGAGGATTGGTTCCCAACCTGCTTAGTTTTTAGTACTTCTATTGTACGTGATTCTTCCCTGTTATTCAAGAGGTGCAGAAAATGCTTGTCGCGCCGACCTAATACCTCTATGCTAATAAGCATATGGGATTCAAAGAACTTGCGAAGATTTATTGGTTTGCCGCGTCCGCGACAATTATTATTTGGTTAGCCGTGGGCTGGAAACTAGGCCTTGCCGCCCTCTTTACTATCATCGTCCTTACACTGCTGGAGACGACCTTCAGTGCGGATAATGCCGTCGTGAACAGCAAAGTGCTTGTCACGATGTCACCCTTCTGGCAGAAGCTGTTCATGACCGTCGGTATCTTTATCGCCGTATTTGTAGTGCGGTTTGCTGTACCGATATTTATGGTAATGGCGACCGCAGGCTTAGGTTTTACGCAAACGCTCGACCTCGCGCTTAACCATCCCGATGAATACAAGCACGAACTTGAGGTAGCCGGGCCGGCTATTAGCGCCTTTGGTGGCACCTTCTTACTGATGATAGCCCTGAGTTACTTTATCGATTACCAAAAGAAGACCCACTGGATAGGGTTCCTGGAGCGCTACTTGGGTAAGCTTGGTAAGTTCGATAACATTACCGTCTTCTTTATGTTATTGGCGGCGATTATCATCTACTTCACCGCCGACCCCGTCCATCAAACAACGGTGCTCATCGCCTCAATTTCCGCTATGGCCTTGCACATTGGCCTGGAACTTATATCAGCGACCATGGGCAACGAGGAAAAGCACTTGGCAGTTAAGAAAAAAGTTGGCATGGCGGCGTTCGCGGCGTTCGTATACCTTGAAGTGCTCGACGCGAGCTTCTCACTCGATGGTGTTATTGGCGCCTTTGCACTTACTGACAACATCATCATTATCATGGCCGGCCTTGGTGCCGGTGCGGTGTGGGTGCGCGCCATGACTATTCACCTGGTGCGGTCTAACATGCTCGCCAAGTACGTCTTCCTTGAGCATGGCGCACACTGGGCAATCGCCTTCTTAGGTACTGTCATGCTCCTACACCTCTATCACATCGTGATCCCTGAATTCATTGTTGGCACCCTCGGCATTGTGTTCATCATCCTTTCAATTTGGTGGAGCCGCCGCCATAACAAGCAGCTAGCGGGCAATACCGTCGCGTAAACCTGCCACCTCAATAACAACCCTTTACAACGAGTAAGAAAACAGATAGAATGGTTTAGATTATGAAGAAAGACATTCACCCTACAAACTACCGCCCCGTAGTGTTTCAGGACCTCAACAACGGTTCTATGTTCCTGACACGCTCAACAGTGGCGACCGACGACACTATTAAATATGAAGACGGTAAGGAATACCCGCTTGTTAAGGTACACATCTCAAGCGCTTCCCACCCCTTCTTTACCGGTGAAGAACGCATCGTGGACATCGAAGGCCGCGTTGACAAGTTCAAAGCCCGCGCTAAGGCCGCAGAAGCCGCTCGTGAAAAGCGCATGAACGCAGCTAAGAAACAAGTTGCACGCAAAACAGCTAAGAGCGAGAAGACCGACAGCAACCCAGCTGCCTAGCTACAATCCCTTCCCCAAACCGCCTGAATGCTACAATTCAGGCGGTTTTCTTATCTGTCTTGTATACTTAAGGAAGCATTATGGAACAAAAAGAATTACACCTCCGCGAAGAACTCTCTCAGTTAGAAACCAGGCTCAGTGATCCTGCAATTTTCAGCAGCCGCGAGTATCCCAAACTCGCGAAACGCCGCACGCAACTTGAAGCCATTATCTCACTCTTTGATGACCATAAGCAGCTGAGTAAGGGCAAGCTTGAGGCAGAAGAATTAGCCAACGGACCAGATGCCGAGCTGGCAGAACTGGCGACAATGGAGCTTGAAGAGCTGCAAGCCAAGCTGGACACGACTACTGCCGCCCTGCAGGAGGCTCTCATACCCAAAGATCCCAACGATGACCGTGATGTCGTCATAGAAATTCGCGCAGCGGCTGGTGGGGATGAGGCGAGCCTGTTCGGGGCCGACCTGTATCGCATGTATGTCCGCTGGGCAGAGCGCCATCGGTTTAAGGTAGAACTTATCGATGAAAGCCCGAGCGAAGTAGGCGGTTTCAAAGAAATTATTTTTGCGTTACGGGGTGAGGATATCTACAAGCAGCTTAAGTTCGAAGCTGGCGTACATCGCGTGCAGCGCGTACCAAGTACCGAGAGTCAGGGGCGTATACACACGTCGACGATCACCGTAGCCGTATTGCCAGAGGCAGAAGAAACCGATGTCGAAATTAATCCCAATGATTTGCGCATCGATGTGTACCGCGCGAGTGGGCATGGCGGCCAGTCCGTCAACACGACTGACTCCGCAGTACGCATCACCCACATTCCTTCAGGTCTTGTAGTCACCTGCCAGGATGAAAAGTCCCAGATTAAAAACAAGGACAAGGCTATGGGCGTGCTGCGTTCACGCTTGTTGGCCCATAAAATTGAAGAAGAGCAAAAACAGCTTTCGGATGCACGCAAAAAGCTTATCGGTTCCGGTGACCGAAGCGAAAAAATCCGTACCTATAACTTCCCTCAAGACCGCATTACGGATCACCGCATCGGTTATTCACGGAGCAACATACCCGGCGCCCTCAATGGCGAAATCGATGACCTCGTCGAACAGCTCCAAGCATACGAGAGCCGACTGATTAATGACGAAGTGTGATGACCGTTCATGATTTCTTACAGCTAGGAACCGCCCGTCTTGCGGCAGCTGGCATAGAGAGCGCACGCCTTGATTGCCTGGTGCTCCTTGAAGATGAACTCGGGATAGACCGGGCGCTCATACTCGCCCACGGTGACCATACCTTGGCACCAACCCAGCAGACCGCTCTACGTACCAAATGCGACCAGCGCGTTAACCACACACCACTCGCGTATATAAGGGGCAAGGCACCATTTTATGGCCGTGTATTTCTCGTCACACCGGATGTACTGGTACCCCGCCCCGAAACCGAGACCATGGTAAGTCTCGTAAAGGAGCTACCCGCCCTGGACCCGGGCACACGAATAGTGGACGTCGGCACGGGCTCTGGCTGCATTGGCATTAGCGTAGCACTGGAGCTCCCTTCCAGTAAGGTATCCTTGTTCGATATAGACCCTCACGTACTCAGGGTCGCCCGGAAAAATGCTCAGCTACTTGGAGCACAGGTGCAGACTGGCATCCATAATGTGCTCGAAGGCATCGGCCAGGACTTTGACCTTGTATTGGCCAACCTTCCCTACGTACCAGAACACTATCCAATCAACCAAGCCGCCACACATGAGCCCCAACTGGCACTTTTTGCGGGCCCTGATGGACTAGATGCCTATCGTACACTATGGCGGCAACTGACTGGGCTTTCGGCGCGGCCGGCACATATTTTTACCGAGGCCCTTGAGGAACAGCATGAAGTGCTTGCCGCACTAGCCAACCAGGCTGGCTATTCACAGCGCAATCAAAAAGGCCTTATCCAACATTTTGCCGGATAAGGCCTTTGTTGCAGGCGCAAGAGTATTACTGATCTTGGGGAGCTGCGCCGAGTGTTACCTCAATTGTTTGGGCTTTGCCGTCTCGGGTGACCGATAGACGCACCTTCTCGCCTACTTGGTGCTTACCAAGCAATGAGGTCAGACTGTGCTTCTCGTCAATAGATTCACTGCCCACTTTTGTAATGACATCACCTTCCCTGAGTCCTGCTTTAGCAGCAGGCGAACCATCAACCACCGTGTCCTGTCCAATTTCTGAGGCATTGGGTATATAGGCGCCTTTATCGGTAGGTAGGTCATATTGCTTAGCCATGTCAGCCGTAATTGGCAAGTATACCACGCCCAGGAATGGACGCTCTAGCTTACCGGTTTCAGTAACGGTAGCTACCAGACCCTTAATATCATTAATAGGTATCGCAAAGCCAATGTTCTGTGCGTCACCAGCAACCGCAGTATTAATACCGATTACCTGACCATCGAGATTAACCAATGGGCCGCCCGAATTACCTGGATTAATAGCGGTATCGGTCTGGATGAGGTTCTCCAGGCTTTCTGTCTGCGTGCCATTCTGGTCACCGGCAGTTACGCTACGGCCATAGCCCGATATAATACCTGATGTCACTGTATTCTGGAACTGGCCCAGGGCGTTCCCGATAGCTATTACCGTGTCACCAACGTCCGTCTTACCCGAGTCGCCCAGTTGTGCAGGCTTCAGGTCCTTACCATTGGTATCTTTAATCTTCAGGAAAGCTATATCCAGCGTGTCACTGTTTGATGTGCGGCCCAGCACTGAAACATCTTCGTAACGAGTACCATCGGATAATACGACGTTTACCGTTGTCGTGCCGGCAGGTACGACGTGACGGTTAGTCATTATCAAGCCATCTTTATTGAGGATAACTCCTGTCCCGGCACTCTCACTCTCTGCTGAGCTTGGCTGCCCAAAGAAGCCGAGTGAAGTAGTACGGCTGGTTGTCTCGATAGAAACAACGCTATCGCCTACACGCTCCGCTATGTCACTAATCAGCTGTCCTTGGCTCTTCAACACCACTTGCTGTTGTTCTACAGGGGTGCCCCTATCTGTTTTATTGCTAAAATGGCCACCCACGTATCCCGCAAAGGTGCTCACTAAAACAAGGAAGGCCACGGAAAGCACCTTTATCTTGGAGTCTGCTGAACGCATAGGCGTTGGAGCAGGAGAGATTGGCGCGGATGGCGGGGGCGCTACAGTCGTACTGCCTGTTATATCCCTGTCAGGTTGTTGATCCATTGTTCCCTCCTCTACTGAAAACTATTAGACGATTTTATTGCCCCAATCGGAAAACACAATAACCAAAAATGCTATGAGAATGATGTTGGTAGTGAGTACTACGTTAATGGTGCGCTTTGCACTTTGTGATAAGCCACTCGATAGATAGTGATCGATGTAGTATAGGCTCGCAAGGCCGTAGCCAATTGTCAGCAGTAATACGACGGGTTGGGCTACAATGCCATAGTACAGCAGCCAGTGGCCAAGCACCCATACCAGGGCCGCTGCAAAGTAGCCCCAGAAGTATGACAGCAGCTTGGCGTAAGGCTCGTCAAAACTGTCAAAGAAGTGCCGCGCAGCCAAGTAACAAATAACACCTGTCACCAACACCAGTCCGTACAGAGGAGCGTTAGGCCAGGCTATAAATGTAGCCATCAGCCCACAAAGCAAAGCAATAAGCGCCTGTGCGGACACCAACATAGCGTTGGATGCCGGCTTAATGAAAAGGAGCCAAACGATGTAAGCGCCGGTCCATACGAGCTGCATAAGCTGCGTATCGCTATTAATCATGAATAGGAGGAATGAAACGCCGACTATGATGTCTACGGCATTTGCCCTAATATTCGCTGGCCAAAAGCGTGGCCGCACGGCAAACATACGCCATTTACTTAACAGGATGATGGCCAAGGCGAGCTGGAAAAAATCCGTCCTGACCAAGACAAAGACAAACAGTGGTAACAAAATGTTAAAAACTGTGTAGACGACTTTCGAGAAGCCGGTTGCTGGTTTAATTCGAGCTATTAGTGGTTTCATTACTGCCTAAGATTATCACAAAGCTGGCATTTCCAGGTTGTATGGTCTGATCGGGCAACTTAGATGTCACCTTTACGTTGTAGCGCTTTTGAAGATAATTCTTCGTGTAGGGTTTTTTGCCCTTTGTTAGATCTACGATGACTGTCTCTTGATAGTCCTGGGTAGGTGCATCTGCCACCGTACCTATATTATACCCGTAAGTCTTCAACTGTTCAGCCTTTTGTCCAGCCAGGCCAGACATAGTCGTACCGTTCAGTACGGTAATATTGGCATTTTCCTTGCCAATATAGCCATCTTTGAGCTTACTACGGACATATGTTTGTATTTCTGAGTAGTTCCCCGCCCCCGCAATCGGCAGTACTACGGATTGCCCGCTAATCATACCGGTCGTCACAAAGCTCTTTCCTACGTCAGCCAGGCCAATTGATTCAATGTTGCCGCCCACTTTTTTGCCGATACCGCTCAACTGCACTGCGTCATTAATACTAAGATCGGTAGCAACATGGTCGCCGAAGTCGTCCATAAGCTGTGAGATTTTAACAGGATTGGTATACGTACCGGCCGACAGAACTTTTTGAGAAAGCGCAGCGATGAAGAGTCGTTGGCGTTCAGAACGGTCAAAATCGCCGCGCGTGCTGGTATGCCGGGTGCGCGTGAAGAAGAGTGCCCGCGTGCCATCAAAGTGCTGCTGACCCGCAGGAACGTTCAAGTAGTATTGCTTGCGAGTCGTTGGATCCCATAACCTTTCAGTAACTGCGAGGTTTTCTGGCACATTGATATCAACGCCACCTACAGTGTCAACGGCTTGCTTGAAGGCTGCAAAGTCGACCATAGAGTAGTAGTGTACGGGTACACCCAGCACATCCTTCACCGTATCTTCGAGTGCTTCTATGCCTGCCGCCTGGGCTTTCTCGGTCTGTCCCTTATTGGCGCTCAGATAGGCGTTTTTAGCAGTCGCATAGACTGCATTTATCTTCATCGATCCGCCACGGGGGCCGCTCACCCAAAGGTCACGAGGTATACTCACCAGCGCTGCCTTGTTATTAACAGGGTCAATGCTTGCCAACAAGATAGTATCGGTAAGGTCCGAGCCGGCATGACCATCGCCACCCCTACCAAGCAGCATAATATTAATACGGCCATCCCCTTCACCTTTTAAAAGCGATGGATTCACATTAGAGTTAAGCGCCGCAGCAGATCCGCCGCCCTTAAATACCTTGTTTGCTTTGAAAAAACCCTTCGTAAATAAGAATCCACCGAGCAGGACTAGCACGCCTAATACAGCAAGGCCACCCCTGAGTGACCACTTGCGAATAGACCTCCAGTCGCGACCCTTTTTTGCACCAGGAAATGTGCCAACTTTCTTTTTTTCAACTGGCTTAGCTCCGGGTAATGTAGCATGCAGCATTGAGGCACTGGTCGCATCACGGCTGGGGCGACGTGAAGGCGAAGGAGCCTGCCGTGGGTTGGCCGGCGAGGTCGTCAGGGGATTATTTGAAGCATGGTAGCCTTCGGGCCTTCGGAAGTTGCCTACCGTACGCGTGCCCGTCCGCAACTCATCACGCGGCGCAGGACCCTGGAGGCGTCCACCCAGGCTGCGGGCATCAAGCGGGCGGCGATTACCATTACTTATAAACCCATCGACAGTACGAGGGCCAGTGCGGCGTGATTGTGGTTGGAAATCAGCGTTCATTTATTCCTCACCCTCTTCACGTTTTATAAAACTTGGGGACGACATAGAGAGTCCGTGAAGATACATACTAATGATAAGCATTGGCTCTTAGTATACCCACTAAGCGCTTTGCAGTAAACATGTGCATAATCCCATAATTAGGAGTATAGTTGAAACCTGATGATGCAGAACAATGTACCCCCAGAACAGGGACCTGTGGTTTCACATGCGGCCCCTGCGGCGCCGACCCCTCCCCCTAAGCGTCCTATCCACCGGCGCAGGAAAAATGAGGGTTGGAACAATGTTATCTCGACGATTAGCGTACTGCTGCTGGCACCCATAATTGCCGTCTTCCTGACCGCTTTCGTATTCCAGTCCTACCAAGTTGATGGCCCCAGCATGCAGGCTACGCTCCATAATAATGACCGCCTCATTGTGTGGAAACTTTCCAAGACGTGGGCGCGCATTACTGGGCAAACCTATATACCAAATCGGGGTGACGTTGTTATCTTCACCGAACAAGCCCTGTCTAACTACGGCCAGGATCCCACCAAACAGCTCATTAAGCGTGTCATTGCCCTACCCGGCGAACGCGTAACTATCAAAGACGGTATTGTCACTGTTTTTAACAAAGATAATCCGGAGGGTTTTCAGCCCGATAAAACACTCCCCTACGGCAACGTAATTACCGAATCACCAGGAGATGTTGATACAATCGTTCCCCAGAATGAATTATTTGTTCTCGGTGACAACCGGGCTAATTCCCTGGACTCCAGTGAATTTGGACCAGTATTTGCCGGCAACGTTGTGGGCAAATTAGCTTTGCGCATCCTCCCACTCGGTGATGCGAAACTCTTTTAACAATACCCTCTTCTACAAATTATAAAACTCCTCGTTATCCGAGGAGTTTTATAATTGCATCAAGCTGATCGTCGCTCTTAAACACTATTTCCAGCTTGCCACCTTTTGCCATACGACGAATTTGAACAGGAGCACCGATTTTTTGGCTAAGCTTCTTGGTTGCCGGGGTCTCTGTCTTCATCCGCTCCTTGGTGGCCTTCTTGTCTTTGAAGCCTTCTTTGACAGAAACGACAAAGCGCTCAGCCTGCCGCACGGACCAGCCCTGCTTTATAATGGCCTCCAGCAGTTCATGCTGCTTTTCGGGCAATTGCTTCAGCGCCAAAATTGACCGGGCGTGACCCTCACTAATCTTTTGTTCACGTAGCGCCACTTGCGCGGCTTCGGGCAACTGCAGCAAGCGCACAATGTTGTTCACTGTGGACGTGGCCTTACCCAGACGTCCAGCAATAGCCTCATAGTTCATGCTGAACTGCTGATGCAGCCGCTCAATAGACACTGCCTGCTCCAATGGAGACAGGTCAACGCGTTGCACATTTTCAACAATAGCTATTTCCAAACGCTCAAGCTCTTTTGTAGTGCGGACAATGACTGGGACCTTAGCTAGTTTGGCTAATTGTGATGCTCGCCACCGCCGCTCACCTGCTACGATATGGTATTTACTACCTTTAGCTGGAGTTACGACGAGTGGCTGGAGGATACCGTGATTTTTAATAGACGCCGCCAATTGCTCCAGTGCTTGCTGGTCAAAATACTGGCGTGGCTGATCAGGATTAGGCTCAAGGTCTTCAACTGCAATCTTTTGCACACGCTCTTGATCATCAAACACAAGGCTTTTATCAAAATCCTGGGGAATAAGCGCATCAAACCCACGCCCTAAGCCTGACTTTTTAACCGACACGTTTTGTCACCTCCTTAGCTAGCTGTTTGTATGCACGAGCACCTTTTGACCAACGATCGTGTTCAAATATAGTCTTGCCAAAGCTGGGCGCCTCAGCCAAACGGATATTGCGGGGAATCACTGTCTTGAATAACTTATCACCAAAATGGTTTTGCAGCTCATCCATAACCTGCTCCGACAAACTGGTCCGCCTGTCATACATAGTCAGCGCGACACCCAAGAGATCGAGTGAGGGGTTAAGCCCTTGCCGGACTCGCTGAATGGTTGCCAACAGTTGACCGAGGCCTTCCAGAGCGTAATATTCTGATTGAACCGGAATAAGTATCGTTGATGATGCGGTCAGGGCGTTGATGGTCAACAGGCCAAGCGCCGGTGGGCAATCGATGATGACATACTCGTAGGGCGTGGACTGTAAGGCCTGGCGAAGAGCAAATTCCCTGTTATCTTTGCCGACAAGCTCAACTTCAGCTGCCGCTAGATTGGAGTTGGCCGGCAAGACTGACAGCCCCTCCCTATTGGATGGCACAATGGCGGCCTGTAAGACAGAATGGTCAAACAGTACTTCATAACTCGTCGCACCGAGGTTTTCTTTTTCTAAACCAAGTCCGCTCGTGGCATTACCCTGCGGGTCAAGATCTACCAGTAATACCTGGTGCTGCTTTGAGGCAAGTTGGGCGGCCAGATTAACAGCAGTGGTAGTCTTTCCCACGCCCCCCTTTTGGTTTATAACCGCAATAATTGTTTGTTTCATGATTCCCTCTTCAGGTCAAAGTATAGCATCTTAAGGTTGTGGCATGCCACACCATGCCAGGTATTGGAGCTACGGCGTAGAGTCCCCAGCAACACTGCCGGTACCCGATGACTGTTGCCCTGAACCGGGCAAAACAATAGGCCCAGTATTAATAATCTTATTCGTACCTTCCCTATACAAGATTGCCAGCTTTGCCTGCTGATAGATCAGAATGTAGTCGCCTTTTTGGGCATCCTTAAAGAATGTCTGATTCTGCACTTTGCTCTGATCTTCCACTTGGGCAATGGAGGGCTCTTCGCCAGGAGTGTTATACAACTTCCCGACTTTTTCCTTAATCCGCCCCTCTTCTGTCTGCGTCGTAGCCTTCGACTCCTTTTGTAGCGATTTATACTTAGAAAAGAAGTACCCAGCGGCAGCCAGCGAACTTATAAGGAGCACAGCCACCACACCGCCCACTATAAAGAGCATGCGTTTGTTTCTCTCATCCTTATCAATAGGTGGCAACATAGTTACGCTTATAGTACCTAAGGCCGAGGAACCCGTCAATCAGCGCTATGGGTTAGGAGGTGGTGGCAGCTCTCGTGCCTGGAGCGCAATCCAGTCTATGGTGATATCGTGCGCAAGGCTGTGCTGGACAACAACCTTAAATCCGTTGACCGTCTTGTCCTGGACCTTCAGGCTGGTAAAGTCTGATGAGCTTACGCTGATGTTTGGCACAGTTGCATATGGCTGCGTGAACACCACTTCCACTTCGGTCTCGCCTTCTGGCAGGATGACAGAGCCTGTAGTATTTTCGTTGAACGCTACCGAACCATTAAAGGTAGACTTGCCATTAAATTCGGCGTCACTCATGAAGGTGACATCACTATTGAAGGCGACGTATCCGTTGAAGGTCGTGTCGTTTGCAACAATACCGCCGTTCCACAGACCTTGCTGCAAGTCGTTAATCTGCAGTTGTTGTTGCTGAATGCCCTTAATGAGGTTTGCTACCATAAATTCGTAGTTGATAGCTGTGGGCCGGCCCTGCTCGTCGTATTCCACGACTTCAGGGAGAACTTCAGCAACTTCTTCGGCTATCAAGCCCACCATTGTCCGCTGTTCGCCTTCATTGTAAACATACGTAACGGGTCGCAAGCCCATGAGCGTATCAAGGCCCATACCATCAGACATAGTAGCTATGTTGTGCTTAAAGCGGGCAGATGAGCTGTAACAGGTCGTTGCAGCAGCGGCATAAGTTACCCGCTTCAAGTTTGCGCCTGCATTCAAGTTCATACATAACCCCCGGATTCCGGTTGCAGCAGTAGACTGCGCAATGCCCGCCATAAAGACGTTTGCGCTGTTAATATTGGTGGTCGTACTGTTCAAGTTAGCTGTCGTACCAGAGAGGTTTGTAGTGACATTTGAAATGTTTGCCGTCGTACCGGAAATATTAGTTGTTGCACTGCTTATATTTGTAGTGATAGCGCTCACATTGAATGCGCTCTGCAACGTATCAACTGAGAATAGTGTGTTGTCCTGGCTGTTTACTACCCTGAATGCATCACCTGAATCACTGACCGTCTTAAAGGTAACTCCTGAGTCGCCGAGGTTCATAAGGCTGACATTGAATGAGTTACCGCCAGCGCTAGCACCCGTACCACTAATGTACGCTGAGTAGGCCGCTTCATATTGAACCGGTGAGGTGGTAGCTGAGAGGTTTGGCCATGTGCCATAGCCAGTGTGGCCCTCTGCTGGGCTGAAATAATGCGTCATCTGCGTACCAAAGCCCTCCTGATACGACACACCCGTCTGGGCTCCTTCGACCTGCCATGCAACCCAGTAGGTTGTATTCGCTGCCACTGTAGCGGTAATAGGAATCGTGTTCCAGCCAACGTGCAGTACCTGGCTTGGTGAACTTACCAGCAGCGTACCTGGCTTATTGGTGGCGTTGTTGTAAATTGCAGCCACGGCATGGTTGGCACCGGCATCAACATTAGCAACATATATAGTTATAGAGTTTACCGTTCCGGCGACAGCTCCAACGGTAGCGCGGCTCGCTACGATCATATTGTTATTGTTCCGGTCATCAAGCGCAGTCGTGCCGATGCTCGAGTAACCAGCAGTAAAGCCGGTGCCCAGCGCGGTCGTGCTGGTGATTTTAAAGCGGCTACCGTCGCTATTATCAACACCCATTATGAAGCTACGAGTTGAGGTGCCCAGCTCGATAGTTGCATCGCCAGTACCAGTCTGCAGTAAACGAAGTGGGGCGGCTGTATCTGAGCTATTATTTACGGCGATATCCAGTGTGCGGTTAGCGGTAGCAACACCGATACCGACGTTGCCAGTACTGCCAACATTGAATAGTGCAGTACCAAGACCACTTGCATTGGATGCCCGGACGTTCAGTAGATTGCCGTTAATAGTAGTGTTGGCATCCTGGATGTCAAACGCACCGCGGGTGCTGTCGAGCTTAATTTCTGGTGTGGTGCCGCCAACCGCCGAACCATACGCAGTCTGCAGAGAACACTTGGTAAATGCAAGCGCGCCCGAACCGCTATCCTGCAGACAGTCACCTGTTGCACCGAGAGCAGTTGGCAGAGTCAGTGTGTAGCTTGCAGTAACGACGCCAGACTGCAAGGTTACCGTGTTAGCATTGGAGGCGTTTTGCAGAACAATCTTGCCGTTTGTGGTGCTCGCCTTACCGACTACGATTTGCTTGCCACTTGTGTCGACTGCGAAAACGTTGTTGCCGGCACTGTCCTGAACTTGCAGTGCGCTTGTTGAATCGGCAGTCGTACGGCTGTTTACACTACCCGTGTTGGATACAGTGAAAATATCCGTCGTAGTTCCTATACCCTGCTCAACCTGGATGGCATTACCACGATAGCTACTGGTACTCGAGGTAGTTGGCAGCTTAATCTGCAGCCCGTAATAATTTGAGTAGGCATTGTCAGAGTTAGTAAAATCGATGCGGATGCCGCGGTTGTTGTTCCGGGCTCCTGATGATACCAGGGAGTCATCTTCGATAGTGATATCCTGATTTACAAGATGCGTATTAACGGTGACTGCAGCCGTGCTTCTCATGAAGTTGACCGTATTAGTGTATGCACTGCCGCCGGTTGCTACCGTCTGTGCCGTACAGAACCGGCCACCACAGTTCGCCTGGTCACCGATATAGAACTTACTATTCTGTGGATCTACAGCAACAAAGGTCGAGCTTGCCCCTTGAATAGTGAAGCTACTGCCGGCATTATAAGTCATATCAAACCCACGCGCTGCACTCAGCTGACCATTATTATTTACTTTGAAGAGTGTTTCCGAGTTGGCATTCTGTACTTGCAGCAAATCAGCCGCAGAACCCGGTGTAGCACCACCCTTGATGAGCGCCACCGGAACCGTACCACTTGCTGCACCCTGGACATACAGCCCGCCTACTCCACCCTGTGTGCTCGTAATGTTAACGCCGCGTGCAAAATCTATGTCAGTATTGCTGAACGTTGCCAGGTCCCCATTGTTAGTGCGGAGTACCATTTCAGCGCTGGATGTCTTAAGGGCGGCCATAGTATTCGAGCCGTCCCAGCTGAGGCCAAAGACTTCGCTTTCATTCGGGGAGAATACCGCAATAGTGGGCTGGTGCGTACCGGTACGAGCATCAAAGAGACTTATCGCGCGTGAGGCACTATGGGCGTCATCCGTCAGGCCAAATGCCAAAATTTGGCCATATTCACCCGGGTCAAAAGGAGCGATCTTGATTTTGGTTTGGACGTTTGAGCCTTCTGGCGTACTCATTGTTGTTGTGCCGCTACCCGTGAAAGACAGGGCTCCGTTAGAGGTGACGGCTACAATTTCGGTAGCATCGGCATTCTGAACCCGGAATATATCTGATGCAGATAGCGGGGGTGATTGGAAAATGAAGCTTACCTTGCTGGCATCAGTTCCCTGCACCCATAAGCCTGCCTGCTGCGCTACCAGCTGTTGATTCTTTATATATGAATTATCACCGTTAGCAACAAATCCACAGGACGCGCTCTCCTGGAGACAGATAGTACCCGCAGCGTTAGGCAGGAAATAATCTCTGTGGGTGCTGAGCGCTGCTGTCTGCAGTTTTCCATAATATGCGCCGCTCGAAATACTCACTGTACCCTGTATACCTGTCATGTTACCGACACCCACATCACCGCCACCGGTAACCCTAAAGGCGCTGCCACCGCTATTCTGCTGCACTTCAAGCACGGTACTTGTATTGTTCATGCTAGCGTTGGCTTTCACTATAAGGGATGGTGTTGCAGCGCTGCCGCCCCCAGCAACGGTCAGGCTACTATTAATAGCGGCGCTCGCAGGGCCAACTGCCATGAGTGAGCTCCCTGTAGCATCCTGTACTTCAAAAATGCTTGCGGTCTGCCCGGTTGCTGCTTTCACTACTAGGGTAGTTGCTTCTTCGTCACTACCTTGGATTTCCAAGTTAGTCGTGGCCGTTTGTAGCACGCTTGCCTGACTCTTAATAAATCCGCAGTTTGATGAGCCCTGAATACAAATTGTACCCACTTCGCCATTGGCCACTGTTGCGCTGCCTGTGCCATCGGATGAAGTAACTTTTGCGCTGCTAAAAGCATGCGGAACTGCAGTCAGCTTCAGGCGGGGGTTCATCTCCCCGTCCCAGCTTGGTGAGCCAGTGCCGCCAATGTTCATTGACAGCCATAACTCCTGGCTCCAGTTAGCATTCGATGGAAGCGACGTAACACTTCCCAGATTTACCGTCAGATAACCGTTAGCTACACGGACTTTGTTAGCACCCGTGCGTGTCTCAGTCCAAATACAGTCTTCATCGGTAACGGGCGTGGTGTTGCCAGCGTCAGTAGTTGTTGTACAGCTGCCCGTAATCGGCGTTTGGCCAATATCAGGCGCGAGTGCCCCGTAGAGCTTAAATTCAACATTGTAATAGCCGTCAGGCACAACATTACCGGCCGCAGTAAGCAACCGTGCCTGGAAGTTAATAGTATTACTTCCAGCCGCCGTGGCTACCTGCGAAGGCAATAAAGCGCTTATAGCCGCCATAACGACAAACAGTACTGGTAGAGCCAGTACAAGAGCGCGCTTAACGGTTACTATGTTTTGATGTTTTTGTTTAAACATTTGAAATGTTTGTTTTACGGCTTTTTGTATTCGTTTTTTATATTTTGCCGTACTTTCCAGTATGGGGAATAGATTACTACAATTCAAGAGGTTTATGCGTGAAGTTATCCACCGCTAACAGATGTAAAAAAGCGAACTGCTTGTTTCAAGATTGAATACTAAAGTGCTAGTACTATACTGCTTATGGTTGTACATGTAGGGGTGTGCTACCATAGCTGCAGTATGTGGGAAAACGATAGGCTTATACGGCGCCAAGCGCTTTTGAAATACGGCACTGTTACCTTTGTGGTGCTCGTACTGATAGCTGGCATAGCAAGCTGGTATGTCTTATCAAGGCGCAATGAAAGCCCCTTCCCTCCAGCGATTCGCACCAATACCAACCTAACGCTCTTCTATCCGACAACTCTGCCCGAAGGGTACGCTCTCGACGAGACAAGCATAGATCAGACAAATGACGTCATCAGCTATGTAGCCGAAAAGCCAGGTAAACCCTCTCGCTACATCAACTTCAGCATACAACCCCGTGCGGATAAATTCGACTTCAACACGTTCTACAACACAACACTCGTGAAGTCATTTAAGTTTACAACAACCCTTGGAGAGGCTACCGTTGGTAGCATGCAGAGCAATGGCAACACGGTAGGTAGCCTCATAAATGGCGACACGTGGATTATTGTCTCCGCACCGGCGGCAGTAAAATCAAGTGAAGTGCAAACCATTATCGCAGACCTCAAAACAGTCCAGTAGCATTACTGCATGGTTGCTAGTAATCTGTTTCGCTGTAGAGCCAACCGATACTAACGGTCATGCCCGTAGCAACACTAGTGGTTGCTATAATCTGCGTGCGCATCACGGTACTGGATGCCGGGAACTTAGACGCATCGGTGTGCGTACAGACAACCGTACCATTAATCTTGAAGATTATACGCACCCCACTCTCGTAGATTATTTCGAACCGATTACCCGCCCCCGCGTTACCTACTACACTCGTCGTGGTCAGTGTGGGTGAGGTTGAGCCATTACTATTAGCACACTGCCAGTTTGATACTCCACTGGAGTCGTTAATCAACCTGAAACCTATATAACTCAATGGCGGGTTGTCTTCATCTGTCTGATCAATAATCGTGCTTGCTGAGCTCCAGCCAACAAACATGCGGACACTTGTGGCGCGGCCCGGAGCTGCATATGCCTGGAGATTCGGGTTGGAGTTAGCGCTTGTGACGTTACCACCGAATACACCCGCCCCGCTATTGATAGTTGGAGCGTTGGTAAGCACAGCCATGCCTGGTGTGCCTGAATCGGTAGGCGCTGAGTACGTTACACTGCTGCCACCGTTACCCATGGCTGATATGGCGTCACCATAGCCCGCAAACGGCGCAGGGTAAGCCAGCGTGGCCATGGTTCCCGCTCCAAAGGTCGCAGCGGAACTGGTTGCACCAAAGTAGCTCGAGCGCCGTGTATTTGGCTTTGGTATACCCATACAGTCACCCCACACCCCTGATTGGTAGCAGCGCATCTTGCCCCCTTGTGTGTTGTAGTACATGGCACCCTCGTAACCGCTTGGATCGTTGGCGCTATCGGTCTTCTTAGCAATCGCCAGGAGCGTTGGCGTAGACGTGTCGGCCGCATCGCCCACCTGTACGACACGGTTATAGGCCATCATTCGCATGAAGTTCACCTGCGTGCCGCTGTAATCAGCAGTTGAATATCCGCTTAACCATAGCTCACCGGTGACTCCAGCACCTGTCGCCTGCAAGTCCAGCCCGCTACCATTCGTTCGGAAGCGGTAACCCTTTGTTTGGCTCTGCCAGTTGTCGCTGATGTTAAACGTACCATCTGATTCTAGAAATGCATAGTTACGGTCTACGCCACCAACATCGGAACCGAAGGCAATACCGGCATCGCCAAATAGTTGCAGCGTATCAGAATCCGTCTCATAGTCCGCCTCTCCGATCCATATACATGGTCCACCACCACAGTTATTATCACCGATAGTGATTTTGGGTGCCGCCTGGCTGGCAGTAGTCGGGTCACCCATGCTGATAATGCCACTCGAACTATCAATCTTAAACACGGAGTTGCCAGCGGCATTACGTACGTCAAACAGCGCGTTGGAGTTGACCGTGTTCTGTACCAATACCGCACCCGTCGTTGTTGCGCGGAATGTTGCCGTTGAACCGTTGTAAATTTCTACGGCATTACCGCCGAACGACGTTGAACTCGTCGTAGCTTTGTTCAATATACGAAGACCTGTATAGGTAGAGTAGCTGTTTGTGGAGTTAGTGTGGTCAACAAGAATACCTATATTGGCTGTGCGCGTACCCGTGCTCGCAGTGGAGTCGTCGTGAATGGTGATATCTTCACCAACGTTTGTGCTGCCTCCAACGGTAATCGTAGAGGGCACATACATGTAGTTGAAGGTGTTTGCCGTAAAGGCGCCACCAGTGCCGGTGACAGACTGCCCGATACAGAGCCGTCCGATGCTACAGACACTTGCGTCGCCAACGGTAAACGTGCCATTCGTTGCGTTAGCAGTAACAAATGCCGAGCTTGCGCCTTGAATTGTAAAGACATTGCCGGCAACATAGGCGATATTCATACCGTTTGCGGCGGTAACACCGCCAGCGAAGTAGGCGCCACCTGTGGTGTTAGCGGTTGGCACTGCACCGGACTGTGCAATACCTGTATCGTCAAACTGCATCGTTGCAGTACCTGCGCTAACCGTACCAATGAGTCCAGCCGTATAACTACCTGTTGTTACTGTTCGGTAAATCTTGTAGCTGATAGCACCGCTTACACGTGACCAGCTGACACGGTTGTACACCGATCCTGACAGCGTAGCACTCGCAGACGTGGCTGAACCCGTGCTCGACATCAGGGTCTCACCCAAACCGTCCGTAGCGGTCACCGCATACGTATATGTCGCAGCGCCAGAATGCGTACCCATTTTCTGCACCGTAGGCGCAGCCGGACTTGGCAAAGCAACCGATCGCATACCACCCTGCAA
>DASPHS010000015.1:0-4994 GCA_035629475.1 Saccharimonadales bacterium (SeqCode) | reverse complement strand
CCCTTTGGCGAGCGGTTGCTTCTCAAGTACAGCCAGTGCCGTAATAATTTTGGCGATACTGGCCGTTGGGCGCGGTGATTGTGAGCCGCTGACCGCCAAGGGGCCAAAGCCGCGGGCGCCCAGTGCCGCCGAGCTGGACGGCCACTGCACGTTCATAGCTTCGACCTCACTCGTAATAGAAACCACGGATGCCGCAGAGTGGGGCAGTGGACGCAGGTAATTCACAGCCAGTACTGCTATTGTAAGCAATACTATAAAGCTGAATATTTTAAGGCCTGTGTGCCTTTTCGGGCGAGTGTATCTGCGCATCTCTAATCTATATAATACTCCTGTATATTTTAAGCTTTGGTGGGCTATACTGTAAAGGTAAGCAAAAGGAGTTCTAAAAATCATTATGGCCGCAATTATCGCCATTGTCGCAGTTGTCCTGCTCGTTATTATTGTCGTTGTTATGTACAACGGTCTTGTAAAAACCAAACTGCGTGCCGAAGAAGCGTGGAGTGACATTACCGTCCAGCTGAAGCGCCGTTATGACCTTATCCCCAACCTGGTAAACAGCGTCAAGGGATATGCTAAACACGAAAGTGAAGTTTTCCAGCGTGTTACCGAAGCCCGCTCTAATGCTATGAATGCCCAAGGCGTCAAAGAGACCGCCCAGGCTGAAAATATGTTTGAGGGTGCGCTTAAGAGTTTGTTTGCTGTAGCCGAAAGTTACCCACAGCTCCGTGCCACCGAGAACTTCCAGCAATTACAGGCTGAACTGACTGACACTGAAGACAAGATCATGTCTGCTCGCCGCTTCTACAACGCAGCAGTGTTGGCTCTTAATACTAAAATTGATATGTTTCCTGGCAACATCATTGCTAAAATGTTCCACTTCACCAAGCGCGACTTCTTTGAAGTCGAGGACATGGCCGCTGTAGAAAAGCCAGTCGACGTATCCTTCTAATCGGAGGTAAACTAACTTACCCACATGTACTCAGAAATTGCCGCAAACAAGCGTAAGACGTGGCTCATTATTTTGCTATTCGGCGTTATTATCGCCGCACTTGGCTGGATTATCAGCACGTATACGGGCAAGCCGTCATTCCTGTATCTGGCCCTCATCGTCGGCAGTGTGTATGCCTTGATCCAGTATTTCCTGGCATCCAAGCTAGCCTTGGCTATGAATGGTGCCAAGCAAATTGAAAAGAAGGATAATCCCCGCCTGTATCGGACGGTGGAAAATCTGGCCATTTCCACCGGCATGCCCATGCCCAAGGTCTACATTATCGATGACCCCGCCCCCAACGCCTTCGCGACCGGTCGCGATCCTGACCATGCCGTCGTGGCAGCCACAACTGGCTTGTTGGAGATTATGGATGACAGCGAGCTCGAGGCAGTAATGGCCCACGAGCTGGGGCACGTCAAAAACTACGACATCCGGGTAATGATGATTGTTTTTGGCCTGGTAAGCGCCATCGGCTTCATCGCTGATATGATATTCCACTTTATGTGGTTTGGTGGTGATGACGAAGACAGCTCGCCGAACCCACTCTTCATTGTGCTAATGATCGCGGCAGCCATTCTGGCGCCACTGGTGGCCACTTTGGTGCAGCTGGCAGTATCCCGTCGCCGTGAATATCTGGCAGACAGTACCGGAGCGTTGACTACACGCTACCCGGAAGGACTGGCCAATGCGCTGGAGAAAATCCGCGACCATGGGTCGGTGATGCAAAAACAGAATACCGCTACGGCGCATTTTTTCTTTGCAAATCCGCTTAAGGGCAAATCTCTTGCTAAACTATTTAGTACACACCCTCCCATCGATGACCGTATCGCACGGCTTCGCGACATGAATAGCCATTTGTAAGGAATACTAAAAAGCCATGCCAACCAAAACTCCCGTAACCCCGGACGCCGTGATAGAAACGCCAAAAACGGTGCCTACCGGTACCCGCAAGCTCAAAAAGCCCAAGTATCGCTCATTCAAACTGCAAAAAAAGATTCCCAAGGATGTTACCGGCCATCCACTGCCGAGTGCTTTCAAGATTCTTAAGGGGGCTTTTGTCATCCTTAAAAACAATTGGAAGCCATTTTTGGGGATAGCTATCATCTATGCCTTACTGAACGCCTTGCTTGTTAAGGGCTTGACGGCGGGCGTGGACCTCAATGAGCTGAAGGGGAGTGTCACCGGGGGTGCTAGTGGGCATGTTGCCGAGCTGCT
Source organism: Saccharimonadales bacterium (SeqCode) (assembly GCA_035629475.1). Taxonomy (GTDB): domain Bacteria; phylum Patescibacteriota; class Saccharimonadia; order Saccharimonadales; family UBA4665; genus JARIHD01. Next base: position 2,788 of record DASPHS010000015.1, on the reverse strand, counting down.
GGGCGGCACGGTACTGTTTTCGTATCTGGTCGGTACCGCTGGCAACGCCAGTACACAGAGCGGTGGCATCTTCCAGCTACTGCTGGGTGTGGTTGCCAGCCTGGCTTTTATATGGACACTCCGCCAGGCGTATGCCGGTACCAAGACCCGTATCAGGGATGGTTTTTACCGCGGTATGTACCCGTTCATACCTTTTTTACTGGTCATGATCGTCGTGTTCCTGCAACTGATACCTTTCATGGCCGGCGCCTATCTGTATAGTGCCATTACGACGTTAGGCGTGAGTGGGGCTGAGATGGTTATCTGGGCCTGCGTGTTCTTCCTGTTGGTGCTCCTTTCGTTATACATGCTGACGTCTTCGCTCTTCGCGTTGTACATCGTATGCTTGCCGGATATGGAGCCCATAAAAGCGCTGCGTGCGGCGCGCGCCCTGGTGCGGTACCGCCGCTGGACGGTTATGCGCAAGGTGTTGTTCATGCCGCTGGTACTGGTGCTTATATCGGCGGTCATCATGGTGCCACTGATTATATTCGTTTCAGCTGTAGCCGTATGGGCGTTCTTTATACTGGGCGTTATGGTACTGGCATACGTGCACAGCTATATGTACACACTGTATAGGGAGCTTCTGTAATGAGTGATAAGCAAAACGCCGCCCAGCGCGCCCATGAGCTCAAGCAGCTGATGGCAAAGTACAGCTATGAATACTATGTGCTGGATGCGCCGAGCGTCTCCGATGCTGTGTACGATGCCCTGGGTCGTGAGCTGAAAGACATTGAGGCCGCCTATCCCGATTTGGTAACGCCCGATTCACCAACACAGCGGGTTGGTGGCACGGCACTGGCCAAATTCACCAAGGTGGAACACTCGGCGCGAATGATCAGTTTGAATGATGTCTTCAGCCGCGAAGAAGTAGAAGCCTGGATAACCCGGACCGAGAAGCTGATGCCCGACCGTGAGCTGGAATTCTTTACCGACATCAAAATGGATGGCTTGGCCTGTGCGCTCATCTACCAGGACGGTGTATTCCAGCAGGCGGTGACTCGTGGTGACGGCTTTGTCGGTGAAGATGTGACCACCAATGTGCGTACTATCAAGAACGTACCGCTGACGTTACGCGATGACCCCGATTACGCCCTGTTTCGCAGTGGCCGTACCGAAATCCGCGGTGAAATTATTATGCATAAGAAGGACTTTGAGGCCTTGAACCGCGAACGTGAAGCCGCCGGACAGCCGGTATTCGCCAACCCGCGCAACCTTGCCGCCGGTACTATCCGCCAGCTCGACCCCAAGCTGGCTGCCGCCCGCCCACTGCGTTTTCGGGCCTACGACTTACTGCGCGACAATCCGGCAGAAGTACCAACTAATATGTACGCCTATCAGGCGCTGCGTGGCTTGGGTATCAATGCCAATACCGAGGCCAGCGTCTTTAAGCATATCGACGAAGTAATGCATTTTGTTGACGAATGGGACGCCAAGCGCCATGACCTGCCGTTCAATACCGACGGTTTAGTCGTAAAGCTGAATGACCGGGCACTATACGCCAGCCTGGGATCGGTCGGCAAGAATCCCCGCGGAGCAGTTGCTTACAAGTATGCTGCCGAAGAAGCGACAACTATCGTAAAAGACATCGTGATCAGTATTGGCCGTACCGGCGCTGCTACACCGGTAGCGGTATTTGACCCGGTAGTAGTGGCTGGTACGACCGTGCAGCATGCCAGCCTGCACAATGCCGACGAGATTGCCCGCAAAGATATCCGCATCGGCGATACCGTAATCATCTTTAAAGCGGGTGATATTATTCCACAAGTCGAACGGGTGCTAACGGAACTGCGCCCCAAAGACGCCAAAGCCTTTGATATGCCTGCCGAACTGGCCCGCCAATATCCTGAGTTATCCTTTGAGCGACCAGAAGGCGAGGCGGTGTACCGCGTGCAAGGTGCTACGGGCCCTCTATTGCTTAAGCGTGCTTTAGAGCACTATGCCAGCAAAGGGGCGTTGGATATAGATACCCTGGGCGAGAAGAACGTCGTGGCGTTGGTAGATGCTGAACTTGTTAAGGATATCGCTGACATCTACACACTTACGTACGAACAGGTGCTGGAGCTGGACCGCTTTGCGGATATTTCCGCCCGCAAGCTGGTGGATGCCATCCAGGCCGCTAAGCAGCCGCCACTGCCACGATTTATCTTTGGTCTGGGCATCCGGCACGTTGGCTCACAGACGGCAATCGACCTGGCAGAGCATTTTGGTTCTTTAGAAAAACTGAGCCAAGCAACGCTTGATGAGCTGCTGCAGGTTAATGGTATTGGCGGCGTTGTAGCCGAGTCACTCACCGCCTGGTTCGCTGACCCGGACAACCAGCAATTACTCGATAAATTCACGTCGCTTGGCGTGCAGCCGGTATATGTATCGCGCGCCAAAGGGCCGTTACACGGTAAGAGCTTCGTAGTGACGGGTACATTGGAGACAATGGGCCGGGACATCGCCGGCGAGCGCATCCGCGAACAGGGCGGTACCTTCCAGGGCGCGGTCGGCAAGGACACAACGTACCTGGTAGCCGGGAAGAACGTTGGTGCCAGCAAACTCAAAAAAGCCGAAAAGCTGGGCACGACGGTCATTGACGAGCAGGCATTACTGAAACTTCTGGGGGAGTAACTATGAAATCATTCGTACTAATCACTGGCAACCAGCACAAAGCCGACTACCTTGCTAAATGGCTTGGTCGGCCTATCGATCACCAAAAGGTTGATCTGCCCGAACTGCAATCCCTTGATGCGCAAGAAATAAT
>DASPHS010000014.1:0-2524 GCA_035629475.1 Saccharimonadales bacterium (SeqCode) | reverse complement strand
AGCTGGTCTGCCAGCTCAAGAGTGGCCGTACCCTGGCCAGCTACTACGGGCGGCATATTATAAGGGTGCACAAATACATGTCCGGGCTGGCGGCCTGCCGCTTCAGCTGCACTCAGCGCCTGGGGAAGGTCGGGCGTAAGGATAATCCGTCCGCCATGCCGTGCAATACCATACAGCTTGGCCAGGGACGCATCTTCCGGACAATAAGCCGTGAAGCTTTCAAAGCCCATGGCCTCTACGGCAACCGCGCCTTCTTTGGCATGGTTGCCGGTGCTGCCAGCCACCACATGGTGCGACTTGCCGACATGGGGCAGTAATGCCGATACCATGCCACGCAGCTTATATGCGCCGCCACGCATGCGGCCCTCGTCCTTAACGAGTAACTGGTATCCGGTATGCTGCAAGTCAGACGGCAGTAAAGCGGTCGGGATTTCATGTACTGGGGTCTCATCTACCACTGCACGGAATTGCTCGGCGTACTCGCCTGGCACTACCAGCTGTTCGGTCAATTCCCACAGCCCGGCTGCGGTAGCGTTGGCGCCGAACACTCCGGTTGGCATGGCTTCTCTCATTGCTGTTGTTGCTGTCATAAAACTCCTCTTAAAACAAAAATCCCCCGAGCCGTAACTCGGGGGATTGTGGTGCTGTTGTCTATTATTTAAGCGCGCGCCATCAAACCGTCCCGAGTGGGAGGCATAATAATGGCAATAATTTGAGCGTGTACGCGCAACATGCGCCTAACTATGCAGTACCGTAACGGCAATTGCAAGCCCCCACCTTACAGACTATTTACATCGGTAGGTGTTTTGGTTATTATATGTAGGTCACTCGTGTGAGTTTTTTATATTCTCGCGCAGTTTAAATTATTAGTAATAAGGAGTCACCTTAATGGCAGATACTTTTGACCGTAGCAAGCCGCACATCAACATTGGTACTATGGGCCACGTTGACCACGGTAAAACTACGCTTACCGCTGCAATTACTCACGTACTTGCAAAGCGCCTTCCAAGCGCAGTTAACAAGGCTAAGAACTACGACGAAATCGACAACGCACCTGAAGAGCGCGCACGTGGTATTACCATCGCAACCTCTCACCAGGAATACGAGACCGAAAAGCGCCACTACGCACACGTGGACATGCCAGGTCACGCCGACTACGTTAAGAACATGATTACTGGTGCTGCTCAGATCGACGGCGCTATCCTCGTTGTTTCTGCTGCTGACGGCCCTATGCCTCAGACTCGCGAACACGTGCTGCTTGCCCGTCAGGTTGGTGTACCAAGCATCTTGGTTTACCTCAACAAGATGGACCTCGCAGACGCCGAGCTCGTTGACCTTATCGAAGAAGAAGTCCGCGAACTCCTCGAAAAGAACGGCTTCGACCGCGAAGCACCTATCATCCGTGGTTCTGCTGCCAAAGCCCTCGAAGGCGACACAGCTGCTGAAGACTCTATCATGGAGCTTGCAAAGGCTATCGACGACTACTTCCCAGAGCCAAAGCGCGCTCTCGACAAGCCATTCCTGATGCCTATTGAGGACGTGTTCTCAATCAAGGGTCGTGGCACTGTTGCTACCGGTCGTGTTGAACAAGGTATCATCAAGCTCAACGACGAAGTTGAAATTGTTGGTATCCGCGACAACAAGAAGTCTGTTGTAACTGGTATCGAAGCCTTCAAGAAGCAACTTGACCAAGGTCAAGCCGGTGACAACGCTGGTATCCTGCTTCGTGGTATTGAACGCGACGACATCGAGCGCGGTCAGGTTATCGCTAAGCCAGGTTCAGTAACCCCACACACTGAGTTCGAATCAGAAGTGTACATCCTTTCTAAGGAAGAAGGCGGTCGTCACACTCCATTCTTCAAGGGTTACAAGCCTCAGTTCTACTTCCGTACGACTGACGTAACTGGTGAAGTTGAACTGCCAGCTGACAAAGAAATGGTAATGCCAGGCGACACCGTAACCTTCAAGGTTAAGCTGCTTGCCCCAATCGCCATGGACCAAGGTCTGAACTTCGCTATCCGCGAAGGTGGCCGCACCGTTGGTGCTGGTGTTGTTACCAAGATCGTAAAGTAATTTACCTCTAGGCAACCACCTATGCAAAACACCCGGGAAAAATCCCGGGTGTTTTTGTGTGCCGTAGGTCTAGACGAGAGGAGTATACTTTAAATAATAGAACCGTAGGCTTAGGAGGGTTAGTATGAGCAATGGAAATGGTGGCAATAATTGCGGCAAATTTGTCCGTCAAGGCGAACGGATATATGTATACGACACTAAGGACGAGGAGCGGGCAAAAGCAGATCCGGGACTCAAAATAGGTCCGATTGCGGTATACAGCCTCAGCGAATACAGGGATCGCGTCGTGGCAGTGCAACTGACGGGTAACGCCCGGTATATGTTCGATCGGCCTGAACAGCATGAGTCGCTGTCTGATGATGAGATGCAATCTATCGCTACCCACGCAGGCTCGGGCGCACTCAACCTCCGTCACTTCCAACACGACGGTGCAGAGGTTACTGCCCGCCAA
>DASPHS010000013.1:0-5354 GCA_035629475.1 Saccharimonadales bacterium (SeqCode) | reverse complement strand
GGTCGGGACCGTACATCCCTTGTTGGCCACTGGCCTTCACATACCGAAGCAGACTTCGGCTAAAGTACCGCTTAGCGTCATCCAGATTAACGGTACGGCTGGGGTTTTGCTCTGCTGACTCAGCTGCCCACGCTGCAAGCGCGGCTTCATAGGTGCCCACCTGCTGCTTCAGGGCATAGCCAGGTTGGTAACCCCCACCACTTGGTGCGCTTCGGCCGAGGTCACGCATAGCACGAAGCAACCCCTGGCCATGCAGCTCAGCCAAGCGAGTTTCGGGATCGCTGCTCAGGGCCGCAGCCCATTGGATCGCTGACAGTGGTACCAGCTGCAATTTGCCGTAGCGATTCCACCAGCCCGTCACGAGCGGGGCGCGTTCGGCAAGACGGGTGCTGACATCGCGGTGAGAGGATTGCGCAATGCCTATAACGCCGGGTGAGAATACGTGTCCGAACTGTTCTATAAGCTCATCTTTCTGCTGGAGGTATGCACGCAGTGCCCCTTCTGGGTCGCTTTCTTGCGCTACCATACGCCGGTAGACCCATTTTGGTACGTCATCATCACTGAACTGCTCCTGGAGACGATCCATTATGGCGAGCTTACTCTCCAGGACATCGATTACATTGCCGTCCAGCTGCAAGCTTGCGCGACGAATAAGCTCCATATTCATCCGTTCGTCACCCAGGTAGTATTCATCGGCGGCCGCGATGTTTTGGCGGTATTCGTATACAAGCATCTGCAATGCATCGCCTGTTTCCTTATTATTACGGGCAAAGTACAGCAGATCCGACTCTTGTACGAGCGGGTCGTCATGGAACGCTGCTCGTAAGCTTTCTACTTTAGCAATCAGTGCCCGACCGGTCGCAATTGGCCGGGGGCCTAACGCGAGCGAGCGGATAACGCCGTCAGGCAGATAGTCTATGAACGCCTCGCGGACTGCATCGATAGTTTGTATATAGCCATCAAGGCGTTTTGTCGGCTCAGCGTGATTATTGATCGCTTGGAATATCATCGTTTTTGTGAGCCCTGCCCGACCCTCATAGCTACCTATAAGTTCTTCGGCTGCCGCAAGCCGATTTTCGATAATAAGTCCTGGGTTTTCGGAATCACGGCTCACTGAGCGTATGAGGTAGGGGGTAACGAGCTCATGGCCTCTATAACGCTCCATAAGCAGGTCGACATTGCTCAGATAGTCTTCTACTCGATTACGGCAGGTAGTAACCGCTTGGCGGCTCGCGAAGTGGCGAATTGTGGCGTCATCGAGGCGAGTGCCGAACGTCTCTTCAAGCATGTTCGCCTTGGCAATGTAATCGCGTACTGACCCCACCGGGTCACGCGGACGGTTTTCGGCGGCTCGGTGAATTGCGGCGTCGGTAAGATGCCGCGAAGTGGATTTGAGTTCAAAACACTGCTCTATTTCTGCTGGGCTGACATACATGGCGTTCGCTTCAGCGGACGAGCCGAAGCCCATGTCTCTAATCTCGGCTACGTCAGCGACATAGACAGCAAGTGCCTCGCGCATCATGGCATAGTGCCGCATATACTGCTCAGGATTGTCGCTTTTCAGGCTGTGCAGGAGCCAGGCATTGGCGAACCGTTTGGCGATTTCAGTATCTCTGCGCCCCTCAACTGGGTTGTTGGCCAACCATGTGGTGGCGGTCTCCTGTAGTTTCGATCGTATCGCTGCGTAGCGCTCGGCGATTACTGGATTTATTTGGCCTGATTTTATGATGCCACTGCGCCATTGCTCCCGTATGGTTTCCACTGCTCGTCTGCCTGGTGAAGGAGCAGGCTCCGGTGAGTCGGCCGCCTGGATAGCGTCTGACGGAGGTGCTGTTTCACTTTGAGACATAGCCGTTGAGCCAAGGGCCACCTCCGTCTTTCCGCCAGTGGCATCTTCTGTGCTTTTGTCTGGCTCGTGGGTACTATTGTCCGGTAGCGGCTGCGCTTCTGCTGCCACTCCCTCCTGGCTGTGCGTTGCAGGCGTAGGATTCTCGGGTGGCGGTTCAGTCCCAGCGCTTGCTTGGGGTGCTACAGGCTGACGGGCTTCGTTGCCAGCACTGGCAGGTGGCGGCAAATACGGATTCACTGCTCCCTGTGTATCGCCAGGATATACAGCCTTCGGGCGTTGCACTGCATATGGAGCAGCCGGGAGTGGCTGGGGGTAGGGGTTTGTCCAGGGCGTTTCACCGGGCCGAGGGAAAGTCATTACTACATAGTATATAGCAAAATACAAATTTCTGTTGTTGCATACAAAGCAAAAACCCCTGGGCTATGCCAGGGGTTTTGTACTGCGCTGTAGCGTAAAGCGACTAAGCTTCTACGGCCACACGTTCGGCGTCTTCGGCCATAACGTCTTCTACGTAGTCAGCGTCACCAACTTCTGCGCGGTGGCCAGTACCCACAGGGATACGGCGACCAAGGATAACGTTTTCCTTCAAGCCGTACAGCTTGTCGACACGTCCGCTGGTGGCGGCACCAATCAGTACACGGGTGGTGTCCTGGAAGGATGCGGCACTCAGGAAGGAGTCAGTAGACAGTGATGCCTTGATCAAACCAAGCAGCAGCTGGTTAACCTTGGCAGGTGTCTTGCCTTCACGGGTCAGTTGGTCGTTTGCTTCCACTACGGCCAGCTTGGATACAACGTCACCAGTTACGAATTCGCTGTCGCCAGCCTCTTCGATCTGGGTGCGGCTGAACATCTGACGCACGATGATTTCAAGGTGCTTGTCAGAGACGTTCTGGCCCTGCCCTGCGAAGATACGCAGGATTTCGTTCATGATGTAGCGCTGGGTAGCCTCTACACCCTGCAGACGCATCAGGTCGTGCAAGTTGATAGAACCGTTGGTCAAGCGCTGACCGGCTACAACGGCATCGCCGTCGCGGACCTGCAACTGCTTGAAGCCAGGAATTTCGTAGCGGACGACACTTTGGCCGGCTGGAACGATGATGACTTCTTTGTCAGTTACCTCAGCCTTACCTGCCATTGGCGCAACCAGTGGCTCGGAGCCATCTTGGTGGCTGGCTACAACATCACCAATCGCAACATCACTGCCGCTCTTGATCTTAGCTTGGCGTTCACCAAGTTCGAAACGGATGTCTTCCTTGTCTTGTGCAGTGACCGAAATAACATAGTGGTCGCCTTCTTCCCATACGTTGGCAACGCCAGCGATGTCGGTCAGGTATGCCTGACCCTTAGGAGTACGGACTTCCAAAAGTTCTTCGATACGGCTCAGACCCTGGGCAGTGTCATCGGCCATAACAGCGCCGGAGCGGTGCTTGGAGTCGAGTGACAGCTGTGTACCAGGCTCACCGATAGACTGGGCAGCAATAACACCGATAGGGTGATGCGCTACAACGGTCAGACCGGTTGCTGGGTCAACACCGTAAGACTTCTGAGGTACACCATGTACCGATGTGGCACTCAGGACGCTCATGATCTTAACGCCATCGACCTTTTCGTCGGCTTCGATAGCTTCGGCGGTTGCTTTGGAGAACAGTTCACCGCGCTTGATGTGACCGGCAACGTCCTGTGCGGAATAGCGGCCTTCCAGGCGGCTGGCGTATGGTACACCGATTTCATCGGCGTCACGGCGCCACATTGCAAAGCCTGGGTCGAGTTCCTCAGAGTCGTCACCGATAATGGTGAAGACATCTTGGGCGACGTCAACCAGACGACGGGTCAAGTAACCAGCGTCGGCAGTCTTCAGGGCGATGTCGATAAGTGCCTTACGGGTACCACGGGTACCGGTAAAGTATTCCAGCGGTTCCAGACCCTTGATGTAGCCTGACTTAATAGGCAGCTCGATGGTGTGGCCAGAGGCGTCAGATAAGACACCTAACATACCGACACACATCTTCATCTGGGAGATGTTACCACGAGCACCAGAGGTAATGGCGATAGCCATCGTTGATTCCTGGCCGACCATCTGCTTGGAAAGCATGTCCTGGACGCGGCTGTCGATCTTGGTCCAGTTTTCAACCGTCAGGCGGTAGCGCTCATCTTCGGTAATGAAGCCTTCTTCATACTGTTCGCTAATAGCTGCAGTGCGTTCTTCACCTTCACCGATGACGTCGTCCATGCCGGTAACAGGGCTAAAGTCACCCATACCCATTGAGATGCCTGACAAGGTGGCGTAGTAGAACCCGAGGTCCTTCAGTTCGTCAGCGATAGTAGCAGTCATTGCCTGGCCATACTTGGCGTATACCAGAGCCATAACTTGCTGCAGGCGCTTCTTGGTCATTGGCTCATCCTGGAACGGCATGTCTTCTGGGAAGACTTCGTTGAACAGTACGCGGCCAAGGGTGGTGCGGCGAATTTCACCGCGGAATGGCAGGCGAACCTTGCTTTGCAGCTTGATAGTACCTTCGTCGTAAGCCATCAGGGCTTCAGAAATGTTGGTGAATGGCTTCTCGGCGTCAGTGATGCTTGGGCGGTCGTACGTAAGGTAGTAACAACCAAGTACCATGTCCTGCTCAATGTGCAGGATAGGCGTACCGTCAGCTGGCTTCAGCAGGTTCATGTTGGCGGCAATGATGTTCTTTGCTTCATCCTGAGCTTCGTCAGAAAGTGGCAAGTGAACAGCCATCTGGTCACCGTCGAAGTCGGCGTTGAAGCCCTTACATACCAATGGGTGCAGCTGGATAGCGCGACCTTCGATAAGTACTGGCTGGAAAGCCTGGATAGACAAACGGTGCAATGATGGAGCGCGGTTCAGCAGTACGTACTTGCCCTTGATGACTTCATCAAGTGCGTCCCATACGGCTGTCTCGCCGGTTTCGATCATGCGGGTTGCAGAACGGATGTTGTGTGCTTGTTCACGGAAGATAAGTTCACCAATAACGAATGGCTTGAAGAGTTCGAGGGCCATCATCTTTGGCAGACCACATTGGTGGATCTTGAGCTCAGGACCGGCAACGATTACCGAACGACCGGAGTAGTCAACGCGCTTACCCAACAGGTTCTGGCGGAAGCGACCCTGCTTACCCTTGAGCATGTCGCTCAAAGACTTCAGGCGGCGACGCTGGCCGGTTGCGGCAACGGCACGGCCACTACGGGCACTGTTGTTGTCAACCAGGGCGTCCACAGCTTCTTGCAGCATGCGCTGTTCGTTGCGGCGAATAACTTCTGGAGCGTTCAGTTCAATCAGCTTCTTCAAGCGGTTGTTGCGGTTGATGACACGACGGTAGAGGTCGTTCAAGTCACTGGTAGCAAAGCGGCCACCAGTCAGCTGCACCATTGGGCGTAGGTCTGGAGGGATAACTGGCAGTACGCTGACACACATAGAACCTGGCTTAATGCCGGCGCGTTCCATGCTTTCCAGCAGGCGAAGGCGCTTCATCAGCTTCTTCTTGCG
>DASPHS010000012.1:0-15642 GCA_035629475.1 Saccharimonadales bacterium (SeqCode) | reverse complement strand
GCCGCGGCCTTCTTTAATCGCGTCAAACGCATTGCGCTCAAGCCCATCAAAGTTGAGGAATAGGCCCTGCGATTACCCCTTGGTGATAACCGGGGCATCGGAGTACTCCCAGACGTCCTCGTTGCCTTTGCGCTGCCGGTAGGCGAATGACGGCTCTATACGCGGCACACCGTCCTGTATCTGTAGCGTGAGGTTCCTTACGCAGATCGACCCCATGCCGCCCACGACTTGCCTGTCGGTGCCATCATAAATCGCTTCACCAATGCCGCCCTTGTCCATGAAATGACAGGTCAGTCCTACAAACTGGCCTCCCGGCGATAATGTCCGTGCTATGAGTGGCGCTACGTAGCGGCGGGTCTCAGCAAGCGTAATGTCAGGTATTTGCGGGTAGTCCCGCTCGCCATCACAAAAGTCGATATAACGCGGAGTGCCATGAGCCGATAAGATATGCAGCGGACTCGGGGCCCATTTTTGTCGCAAGAAGTGTATCAGGCCATCCTGGATGTCACCGAGCCCTGCCAGCTCCAGAATGCGCAGGCCGATATTCTGGCCATGGAGCGCTTGCTGGAGTGCGGCAAGCTTTTCGGCGTGTTGCAGCATGGCGGGATTTTTGCTGCCCGCGGCTACGAGAGCGATAACATTGCTATCAAAGATCGTGTCGAATGTATTATAGGTATCGAGTAGCAGCTGTTGGGGGTAGCGGCTGGTGTTGCGTATTTTGTGGTGGCGCTGCAGGTGCTGCCATATACCGGGGCGCATACGGTTGAGAGTGGGCAGTACAGCAAAGCCTTTGGTCATGTACTCGTCGGCAGGCATACTGCTCGGCATGACCTTGCCGCTGGGCAGGCTGTCGGGACCATAACCCATATGCAGGAAGCGACGCAGCTCTTCAAAGTCGTAACCATAAAGGGCGGGTATTATCTCTCCACCGGCATTGTGTTTGGTCGTAAGGAACTGCAATACCAGTTCTCCTTCTGGTGACCCTTCGCCTAACTCTTTGAGGATGGGCAGTAGGCTGTCTTTGTCGACGCGGGCCCCCTTGAATAGGAACAGGCCGTACATTCCTCCCATATCCTCAATGAGTGTGGCGAGCTCCGGTCGTGGCGTGCCATCGGCCCACCAGCGCTTGGTAGGCGGACCCAGCTCGTCACGGGCCCGGGTGAACGCCTCGTGGGCATGCAGTGCCAGGAACTGGTCGTATGGCGTATAGAACTTTCTGCGCCGGTGCATGGTAAACAACAGGTCAACGACTGCTGTTGCGCCGGGACTCTCCGGGTCAGCCTCATGAATGGCCAACAGGCTGTCTTTTACGGCATCATGGGCCAGTATCGAGGCTGCAAGCTTGTTGTCACCCACTGCGTCTGGTTTTTCCTTGAGGAGCCTGTTGAGGAAGGCAAAAGCCCGCGGCCGGTACTGTTCATTGGCAATGGCTTCTGCCAAGACGACAGGGTCGCGAATACGTAAAATCCGGGCGCCCTGGGTAGGCGCTTCCTGTCCCAGCCCGGTTGGAGGTGGTGGCGGCGAGAGCTTCTCTATATGCCTATGCTACCACATCTGGTGCTACCTCTGTTATAATGGGGTATACATGAACCAGGACACTATTCGTAACTTTTGTATTATCGCGCACATCGACCATGGTAAGTCCACGTTGGCCGACCGGTTGCTCGAGATGACTGGTACCGTCGACAAGCGTGACATGAAGGCCCAGCTGCTGGACAAGATGGACCTGGAGCGCGAGAAGGGCATCACCATTAAGCTCGCCCCTGTTCGCATGCAATACAAAGAGTACGAGCTTAACCTGATAGACACCCCTGGGCACGTGGACTTCAGCTACGAAGTTTCCCGTAGCCTGGAGGCCTGTGAAGGCGCCATTCTGGTAGTTGACGCCAGCCAGGGCATACAGGCGCAAACATTGGCTAACGTCTACCTTGCTATAGCTGCCGACCTGACAATTATTCCCGTACTGAACAAAATTGATTTACCAGCAGCCGATGTAGAGCGGGTGAGCGCCGAAGTTATCAGCCTGCTTGGCTGCACCAAAGAAGACATCCTGCATATTTCAGCCAAGACCGGCATGGGCGTAGAAGCGGTATTGGAAAAAGTCGTCGATTTGGTGCCACCCCCCAAGGGCAAACCCGCTGAACCAACCCGGGCACTTATTTTTGACAGTTACTACGATGACTACCGGGGTGTGGTGCTGTATGTGCGCGTGACCGATGGCGCCATCGACAAAGCTGCACCCATCAAAATGATGGCTACCGAAAGCCAGGGTATTGCCCTGGAGGTAGGCGCATTGACGCCAGGTATGTCGCCGCGCGGCAGCCTGCAAAGCGGTGAAATCGGTTATATCGTAACGAACCTCAAGAGTACACGTGAAGCAAAGGTCGGCGATACGATTACCTTGACTAAAGCCCCTGCCCAGGGCGCACTGCCAGGGTACAAAGATGTGCAGCCTTTTGTGTACGCCGGCTTCTTCCCGGATAGCAACGAAAATTACCAGCTGCTTAAGGATGCTATCGACAAGCTGTCACTCAGCGACTCGGCGTTGCAGTTTGCCCCCGAGAACTCACCGGTCTTGGGCTTTGGCGTGCGCATCGGCTTTTTGGGCCTGCTGCACATGGACATCGTCCGTGAGCGCCTGGAGCGTGAGTACAACCTTGACCTGGTAGTGACTAACCCGTCTACCGATTACCAAATCAGCATGACGAATGGTGACGAGCTCGATATCAAGAGTGCTGCCGACTTGCCTGACCCTGCCCAGATTACTGAAATCCGTGAGCCATGGATTAAGGGCGAAGTCGTGGTACCTAAGGCTTATGTGGGCGCAGTGATTCAACTGGTGGCATCCAAGCGCGGTGTCCACAAGAACTTATCGTATGTCGATGCCCAGTTGGCACTGGTATCCTTTGATGCGCCACTTGCCAACCTGCTGACTGATTTTTATGACCAACTGAAGAGCGTGACCAGTGGCTACGGCTCATTTAACTACGAATTGGACGAATACCGTGCTGAAGACCTGGTGCGCGTTGACTTTTATGTGTCCGGCGAGCGCGTCGACGCTCTCAGCATCATGGTCCACCGTACCGAAGCCCAACACATTGGACGGGAAGTGGTGACCAAGCTGAAAGAGGTGATTCCCCGCCAGAACTTCCAGGTAGCGCTCCAGGCCGCCATCGGTGGTAAGTTTATTGCCCGCGAAGACATCAGTGCCTATCGTAAAGACGTAACAACAGGCCTATACGGTGGTGACGTCTCGCGCAAAAAGAAGGTGCTCGCTAAGCAGGCAAAGGGCAAGAAGCGGATGAAGCGGTTTGGTAAGGTGGACATTCCAGCCGAAGCCTTCACCGTTATGCTGAAAAGGGACTAAGGGGCGCCTCCACGGACGGCACATCCTGGGCGTAAAACTGCGTTACGCACTCGCCGTACGGCTCGCTTACGTTACTCGTTTTCCATCCCAGGCTGCGCTCGCCCGTGGAGGCGCTACTCACTTTTCGTCATGGCGGACTGCGATCCGCCATCTAGCAATAGTAAATCTTCGTTTTCCTAACTTGTTTGGGAATCAGGTTGAAAATGGTTATCTTTTGGTACACTGGAAGGGTGAACAGCGATGACTACACACCGAATAAAGAAGTTCTATCGTACCTGGGTAAGGTGTACTTCGTGGGTGTTGTGGGGCCGACGGCGGTGGGTAAGTCGACGCTTATTGATCGGGCTTTGCAGCGCGACAAGCATGGCTTACATCTGGTGCGCAGCACTACGAGCCGCAATCCACGGGCTGGCGAAGAAGATGGTGTTGATATGCACTTCCGCTCCCGCCAGGACATGGAGCGCCGCATAGACCGTCAGGAATATGTAACCGTTGTATCTGTTTTTGATAATTTGTACGCGACTGCGCCTGAAGACTACGCTTCTGAGGGTATTTCTGTCATGCCACTTATAGCCGATGCCGTTCCCGTATTTCAGGAAGTGCCGTTCCAGATGTTTCGTACGGTCTTTGTACTGCCGCCCTCTGCCGAGGAGTGGCAGAACAGGATCAGGGAACGCCGGATGCCTGACGAGCAGCTGCAAAAGCGTCTCGACGAAGCAACAAGTTCTTTGGAATATGCCTGCTCATCATCTGATGTCATATTTGTTTTGAATGATGACATTGATGTTGCAACTGAGGTCTTTCTGGGCGCGTTGCACGATAACGACATCGACCCCGCCCACCAAAAGGCCTGCCGCCAGCTGGCTCAGAAGCTGCTGGATGAGCTGACGCAGCACCGGGAAGCATTTTCTAGTTGAGCCAATAGGCAAGGTGCGTTAGTATAGCGCTCGTCCCGCCGGAAAGCTGCCGGTCATGCAGCGTTCCTCCCCGGAATGTTTAGCTCCGGCGGGGCGTAAGATAAGGTGATATACATTGTAAAGTTTTGCCCTTGGCACCAGGGGTAAGCTTCTGTATAGTAAATACATGGAATCTGACAAGCGTCTTAAGGCTAAGGTTCTATCCTATAGCCCCTCTTCGAAGTCTCTCGCGCCCATTATGCAAGCGCCGATGCTTTTCCTTGTGGGCATTACCGGTGCCGGCAAGAACACTATTTTAACTGAATTGTTGCAACAGTACCCCGACAGGTACCGTTTTATTATTTCCCACACAACACGTGCTCCGCGTGAGAACCACGGCATCATGGAGCGCGATGGCCACGAATACCATTTTGTAGATGCAGCCCGCATGGAGCGCATGGTTGATAATGGTGAATTTATTGAAGTACAGCCCATCCACGCCCAAATCTCCGGTTCATCCATCCACGAAGTACTCGAAGCACACAACCAACACAAGATAGCGGTGAGCGACATTGACGTGCAGGGTGCTGATTATTGCGTAGGTTTGGGCTTGAGCGTCAAGCCTATTTTTATTCTCCCACCCAGCTTTGAGATTTGGTACGAACGCTTCACGGCACGCTACGAAGGGCGGGTACACAAGCACGACCTGGTTATCCGTATGCAAAGTGCCGTCAAAGAAATCCAGCACGTGCTGGACGTAAATTACTTTTACATTGTTATCAATGACAACCTGCAAGAAACCGTGGCACTGGTTGATGAAATTGCCCTGGGCGGCGATGTCGATCCCCACTACCACAAGGCCGTTGCGACCGCCCAAACCCTACTTGACAAGATCCGCCAAGAACTTGCACACATGATATAAATAGGTCTTTATATCTTTTTTACCCCTGAAGTGGTATACTATAGGTGTTACTGCGGAGGCATGTACCATGGTCAGGGAAGTTGCCGCGCCAATCACCGGATTGCGCCCCATCGAAACATTTATCTTACCGTCTAGCATAGGCGCTCTTTTTGA
The DNA here is from genome assembly GCA_035629475.1 of Saccharimonadales bacterium (SeqCode). Lineage (GTDB taxonomy): Bacteria > Patescibacteriota > Saccharimonadia > Saccharimonadales > UBA4665 > JARIHD01. The sequence continues at coordinate 10,304 of DASPHS010000012.1, read as the reverse complement.
TGACCACAGACCTGAAGAAGTAGTGGCACTGCCCTGGAATATGCTACCCCCACTCGACGAGGTTGCCGACCAGGCCATGATAGACGCCTCCGATATTATAGACCCAGCGTATTTTGAGCTGCAGGCTGGCCGCGACGACCGTTTACATAAACATGAACGAGAAGTGGGCGCGCTGCTCAGCGTAACGTTATCCGACCAAGCCATCCCCGCTATTTTAAAGACAATCATGAGCGCCTATGGACTGGTACACGACGGTGGTAAAACCACACCTCAGATGCAAAAGGAATATAACGACCCCGGCAAGTGGCTGCCAGGCAAGGTTGACCGCTTGAGCCGTCAGCACGAGGCGCTTGGGGAAGAGCAGTTCGCTTATTTTGCCAGCCAAGACGGTGCGCACTTTGCGGCGCTCAGTATCGCCCGCTTAATTGGGGGCCATCACCAACGGGATCTGGCTGCCATTCAGGACCCGCGTGTTCGGTGGATGGTTGCTACGTTCCAGGAGGCTGACAGCTCCCAGTCCATTTTGCTCGATGAACGTAAGTACATGAATGACGGTACCACGCGCGAAGGAATATCGCTCAATGACGTGACTACCCTGGAGCGCACTATCGTCAAGCCCTTCCAGGCGCCGCACTACTTTGGTATCCACCCCGGGCGTATCTTTAATGCGGCTTTGGGCTACCGTGACCAGCGTATTGCGCAACTGCGCGCTGGCGCATAGACTTAGCACTCTTGACACGAGACTGCCAACACCGCTACACTACAACCATAAGGTAGATGTGTATGACCGAACGCCAAAAGCAAATTTTACGTGCAATTGTGGAACAGTACGCCGAGGTGGCTTCACCTGTCGGCTCTAATCTGCTAGCCAAAGCGTTCAATGTCAGTTCGGCAACCATCCGTGCCGAAATGGCTGAACTTGAACGCTTGGGGTACATTGCCCAGCCGCATACCAGTGCAGGGCGGACGCCTACCGATAAGGGCTATCGCTTTTACGTGAACAGCCTTGCTGAAGAGAGTGAGCTACCCTCTATCGAGCAGCGTGGCGAGCGAGCTTTGACCTCCCGTGTGCAGGATGGCGGCGTGCCAGAGCGGGCTATACGCAATGCCGTTGATACGTTGGTGGAACTGACCCATAACCTGGGTATGGCGACTATCGGCAACCAGTTATACATGAGTGGCCTGTCGAACCTGTTCGGCCAGCCGGAATTTATGCAGGCATCCCAGGTCCAGCAAGTTGCGAGGTTGCTGGACAATTTGGAACCATGGCTACGTGAGGCTGCACCGAATCAGCCGCTGAGCGTGTATATTGGACAGGAGAACCCTATCGGTCGTGCTGCCGGTTGTTCCCTGATTATCAGCCGCTTCCAAAGCCCGTACTCCGACAGGAGCTACATCGGCGTCCTTGGCCCAACCCGGCAAAGCTACCGTGAGGTTATGAATCTGGTGCGCCGCGCCGGACAAACCCTCGAGGAAACCCTTCTCTAGCCAGCTAACCTAAACGAGATTTATTTTATGAGCAAAGCACCCCAGCAAGATCACTCCCAACAAGATGACCAGCCAGCCGAAGACGTGGCATTGTTTGAGCAATTCGACCAACTGCAGCAGCAAGTCGGTGAGTTGACCGAAGCACTGCAGCGCGAACGGGCTGATGCCATGAACCTGCGCCGTCGCCACGATGAGCAAATTGCCAACCTGAAGAATGTGGTCAAGGCCAACGTCGTGCGTGATTTGTTGCCAGTAATCGATAATTTTGAGCGCGCACTAAAGCACGTACCTGCTGAACTGGACGGTAATGATTACATCAAGGGTGTCCAGGGCGTCGTCAAGCAATTTGAAAAGACACTAGATGAATTGGGCGTGCAGCGCATTGCTACGGTTGACGCGCCTTTCGACCCACGCTATCACGAAGCAGTCTCCATGGAAGAGGGCGAGGGCACCGAAGAGGTGGTATCCGAAGAGCTGCAGAGCGGCTACACATTGGGCGATGAAGTCATCCGCCACGCCATGGTCCGCGTTAAAATGCAGTAATAGCCTAGGCTTCCGCTGTCTCGCGCAATTCGCCAAGCAGGCTTTGGGCCTGTTTAACAGTGCGGTAGGACGGTGTTTCATCTATCCAGTCCGTTGATTCAGCGAGCAGTAATGCTCCGGCAGCCGTGACGGTAGTGCCCGTGAATTCCACGATTTCTTGCCGTAGATGTACGGCCAAGGCCGTCACGAAGTGTTCGCTTACCAAGTGCAGTGCATCTACGATTTCACTATTCCGCCGCCGCACTTTGGGACTATCAAGCCGCCAATCCGCATTGCTGACAAGCGGTAACTCACTCAGTGCCAGATGAGTACCCTGTTCTGCCTCATCCACCGCCTGGAGGGCGGCTATTCGCTTGAGCGATGGCCAAGCGGGTGTAAGAAAGAGTTCATCATCAGGCCTATCATCGTACATCTTGCCGCTATAAGCGCTTCGGGTTGCGAAATGACCCAGCATAAATTTAGTAGCACGGTAGGGGTCGGTAAGGTGGTTGCGGTAGCCAGGAACGCCGATGATGCCTTCAAATTCAGGCCTATCACCATGGAGCGTGGCAGTAGCGGGGTCGCGGTTTATATCCCAATGGTGTACAAAATTGCCCGGCAACATCACAAAGTCAGGTTTTTTCCATACCTGCTGGTGGTACTGCATGCCCTTGCGGTCCAGATATGCGTCAGCTGCAAAGCCGGCAGCGGCTAAGGCATTCGGTATTTGCCAGAGCCAAGAGCCGGTACCTATGCTCACGCCCGTGGTCGGCACCCCTACGAGCGTAGTGTAGGCTCCCATAGATACCGGCCTGAATTCATCAAGGCCCATGTAATGGTATGCCCTATCTTGGATACCGGATAAACGCAGCTCGGTGAAGCCCAAGCCGCGGTGTACCGGCTTAAGCGCACCAAGCGGTTCATGGTACAGCTCGTAGGTATGGTGGTGAACATGTTCTGCCATAATAGTGCATAGTATGCAAAAACAATCTTTTATGCAACAAAAAACCGCCCACAAAAGCTAGGGGCGGCGATAGTCTGGGGAAGAGGGAGGGCGAAGACAAGATTACCGCGTAAGCGATGAATTATGTGCGTTCCGCCCATCCCCTACATCCCGTTGTGCGGGTGATGCTAACGAACCGTGTTTCCGGTGGTACGTCTCGCCGTGCTGCGTGTCTGGGCTGGATGCTCAGAAGCTGGCGAAGAACGTCTCCATGATGGCTGCGGAGCCGATGATGCCGCCGGTCACCAGGTTGGCGATCAGAGTCCAGATCAGCATCGCGATGACACCACCTGTTGCTTTACTGCCGGATTCCGCGACATGCCAGGCCATGAAGGCATTGATGATCAGCCATGGGAACACCGAGAAGAACACTGTCATCACTGCCACTGCGATCAGAAGGATCAGGAACCAGTGCCAGATCCACAGCAGAACGCCGGGCAGGAACAGAGCCAGCAGCAGGAGGACGATGATCAGGACGATCAGTGCAACTACTACCTTCCAGGCGCGTGCGAACAGGCAGACGACGAGGACGATCACCAGCAGGACGAACCACCACAGCACCAGCGTTGCCGACGTCGGCGGGTCCTGGACCTGTTGCATGAACCATGCGGGGATGCCGAGTGCTGCGAACAGTAGTCCGAGGACGTACGCGAAGATCATGGGCAGGATGAACACCAGCAGGAGAATGGGGATCCGCCCGGGCGAACCTTGCTTGACTGCGCGGTAGCAGCACATGATCAGCACGATGATCCAGAAGATGCCGATGGCGATCATGGCAGTGGTGCCGAGACCGGTGAAGAGCTCACCAAGCAGGTCGCGGACCGGCAGGTACTCGGGGCTTCCATCTTGGGCGAACAGTTTGAACGACATGGTCGTACTCCGTTTCACTCGAGAAACTCGTTGTTAGAGAACACCCCTAACGGGATATGAGCCATAAGGCCGGGTATATTTTACAATAAAATATGTAAAAATTCAATACAGCCACCCCTTATATCCCCGTCGTCATTCCTGCCCGGTACAGGAATCCAATACAAGAAATAAAAGAATCCTTTATTGATTGGATCTCTGCACAAGGCAGAGATGCCAGGAAGTTATACACAAACTGTATTAGCACTCTTGACATGCGAGTGCTAATTTATCTAAAATAGATGTATTAGCACTCGCTACACCTACTTGCTAACAGGAAAGGATATATGACATATGGGAAAGATTATTGGAATCGACCTCGGTACTACTAACTCAGCCATGGCTGCCATGCAGTCCGGTAAGCCTGAGATTATCACTAACTCCGAGGGGAACCGCACCACTCCAAGCGTTGTCGCCATTAACAAGAATGGCGAACGTCTGGTGGGCCAAGTTGCTCGCCGCCAGCAGGTGACCAACAGCAAGAACACTATTTATGAAGTGAAGCGCCTTATCGGCCGTCGTTTCGAAGACAAAGAAGTCCAGCGCGACCTGAAGCTGATGGGCTACGAGATCGTCAAGAGTGGCCAAGCTACCAAGGTAAAGATGGGCGACAAAGAGTACAGCCCTGAAGAAATCAGCGCCATGATTCTCGGCAAGCTGAAGGCTGACGCCGAAGGATTCCTGGGCGAGCCTGTAACCGAAGCGGTTATTACCGTACCTGCCTACTTTGACGACAGTCAGCGCCAGGCCACCAAAGATGCTGGTAAGATTGCCGGCCTGGAAGTAAAGCGCATTATCAACGAGCCGACTGCCGCTGCTTTGGCCTACGGCCTCGACAAGGGCGACAAGCGGGACGAAAAGATTGCCGTCTACGACCTGGGTGGTGGTACGTTCGACGTTTCTATCCTGGAACTGGGTGACGGTGTCTTTGAAGTGAAGAGCACCAACGGTGACACGCACCTGGGTGGTGCCGACTTCGACCGCACTATCGTGAACTACTTTGTTGACGAATTCAAGAAGGAACACGGCCTGGACATCAGCGATGACAAAGCCGCCATGCAGCGCCTGCGTGACGAAGCCGAGAAGGCTAAGATTGAGCTCTCAACTGCTCAAGAGGTAGACATCAACCTGCCATTCCTGACAGCCGATGCCGACGGTCCTAAGCACTTTGAGCACAAGCTGACCCGCGCTAAGCTGGAACAGCTGGTCGCCGAGCTCGTTTCCAAGACTGCTGACCCATGTGAAAAGGCCCTTAAAGACGCTGGCCTCAGCGCGAGCGACATTGACGCCGTAGTATTGGTGGGTGGTATGACCCGCATGCCAGCCGTACAGGAAAAGGTAAAGCAAATCTTCGGCAAAGACCCGATGAAGGGCGTAAACCCTGACGAAGTTGTGGCTATTGGTGCCGCTATCCAGGGTGGCGTACTGCAAGGCGACGTCAAGGACGTATTGCTCCTGGATGTAACCCCACTGTCCCTCGGTATTGAAACCATGGGTGGTGTGATGACCAAGCTCATCGAGCGCAACACGACCATTCCTACCAGCAAGAGCGAGGTCTTCAGTACCGCTGCTGACAACCAGCCGCAGGTGGAAGTCCACGTGTTGCAGGGTGAGCGCGGTATGGCTAATGACAACAAGAGCCTTGGCCGCTTTATCCTGGACGGGATTCCTTCAGCACCACGTGGTGTGCCACAGATTGAGGTGACCTTTAACATCGACGCCAACGGTATCCTGAACGTGACCGCTAAGGATAAGGGTACCGGCAAGGAGCAGAGCATCACTATCTCTGGTTCTGGCAACCTGGACAAAGACAGCGTGGAAAAAATGGCCAAAGAAGCCGAAGCCCACGCCGAAGAAGATAAGAAGAAGCGTGAAGCCGTTGAATCCCGCAATGTCCTGGACAACACCATTTACCAGGCTGAAAAGATGATCAGCGACTACGGTGATAAAATGAGTGAAGAGGACAAGAAGTCCTTGGAGGAGGCTATCAAAGATGCTAAAGCGACTGATGAAGCTGGCGATAAAGAAAAAATTGACGCGGCAACCAAAGCGCTAAACGACAAACTGATGCCTATCGGCAGCAAGATGTACGAAGCCGCTAAGGATGAGAAGCCTGCAGAAGATGCAGCTACCGACGCCAAGGCCGACAAGAAAACTGACAAAGACGGCCCGATCGAAGGTGAAGTCGTCGACGAGAAGTAACAGGGAACTCCTATGTTAGGGTTTGGGGACAAGGGTCACGTCGACCCCACAAAACTGCCAATTTTAGTACATGCCATCCGGAGCAGCGACGCTTTTGCCGCTGCTCAGAAGGTATGGAGTACCAATGCCCGCAACCTGCGGGTTGATGCAGCCAACCACAAGGAGCTGCTGCGCTTTGTGTTCAACCAGCCCGCTTGTGTGGTCTGGCTGCAGCGCGACCAGGGGCGAACGGATGCTTTTGAGCTTATCCTGCTGTGGGATGGGCAAAAAGAAGACGTGACTGAAGTGTATGTTATTGAGGCTGCCTCCGGGGCCGTGATCGGTGATGATAAGCGGGCTATCAGCCTGCTCAACGCCATCCTGGCCAGCCCGGCAACCGTACCCGTAAACCAGAGCGCTTAAGCTAAGCGCTTCCTTAATACGTTACAATAGAAAAGATTATGAGTTCAAAAAGAGATTATTACGAAGTACTGGGTGTAGGCAAGAGTGCAAGCGCCGACGAAATCAAGAAGGCGTTTCGCCGCTTAGCCGTGCAGTACCACCCCGACAAAGAGGGTGGCGATGAGGCTAAGTTCAAAGAAATCAACGAGGCCTACGAAGTACTGAAAGATGCCTCCAAGCGCCAGCGCTACGACCAATTCGGCCATGCTGGTGTGGGTGGTGCATCTGGTGGCGGCGATCCCTTTGGTGGTGGCTTTGGCGGCCAGAATGTTAACTTCGACTTTGGCGACCTGGGCCTAGGTGATATCTTTGAGAACTTTTTTGGCGGCGGCGGTGGTCGTGGCCAGCAGCGGCAACGCCGTGGCCGGGACGTTGAAGCCCGCGTAGAGGTGACCTTCGAGCAAGCAGTGTTTGGTACTGAGGTAGAGGTTAGCCTCAATCTGGAGGATATATGTTCGCACTGTAAGGGTACGACTGCCGAGCCGGGCCATGAGCTAAAGATGTGTGATACCTGCCGCGGTTCTGGCCAGGTGGTCAACGTTACCAAGACAATCTTTGGGAACATCCAGCAGGCCTCAGTATGTCCTACCTGTCGTGGTACGGGCAAGGTGCCCGAGAAGGTTTGTTCCGTCTGCCATGGCAAGGGTACTGAGCGTCGTGTCCAAAAGATAACTCTCAAGATTCCTGCCGGTATTGATGACGGGGCTACTATCCGCTTGCGCGAGCACGGTGAAGCGATTGCCAATGGCCCCAAGGGCGACCTGTACGTGAATATTCGCGTCAAACCACACAAGAAGTTTACGCGTGAGGGCGACCTGATTCTCAGCGAAGAACACCTGCACATGGTTGATGCTGCCCTGGGCACCGAAATTGACGTCGATACCGTTGATGGGCCGGTGCGCATGAAAGTCCCGGCTGGTACGCAGAGTGGGACTGACTTCAAGCTGTCTAACCACGGTGTCCCGCATTTGCGCGGCAGTACCCGGGGTGCTCACATTGTGACAGTTATCGTGGATACACCCACCAAGCTTTCGAAGCAACAGAAAGAATTGCTGGAAGCCTTCAAAAACGATAGCGGTAAGAAGGGCTGGTTCTAAATCGAATGTCGTTTGCCTCTCGCCCGCCTTACAGTAAGGGTCAATTAGACAGGGCTGGCCGCTCTTTAACTAACCTTGAGCCCAGATCCGAAGCATACAAAGAGGCACTTAAGGTTGTTAACGATTGGCGTACGTGTCATGCGTATCCTCTTAATACTTTTAAGTCAACGCTTAGGCTCAAGGCAGGTAAATATGATGGTTCGTTTGTCGCCCAACGTCTAAAGCGTCTACCAACAATAGTCGATAAACTTCGTCGCTTTCCCGACATGAATCTCGCACAAATGCAAGATATTGGAGGTATTCGTGCAGTTGTCAACAACATTATGGATGTTGAAGCATTGCAGAGGGAATATAAAGAAAAGGGCAGGTTCACACATGAACTTGTTAAAGAAAAGGACTACATAAGTGATCCTAAGGCTGACGGTTACAGAGGCGTCCATCTTGTATTCCGATACAATAATACCTTAGCAAGAAACGGTCTAGCGCATGAATATAAAGGGCTCGCTATTGAGCTCCAGATCCGCACACAGCTTCAACATACTTGGGCTACGGCAGTTGAGACAGTAGGTACACTAAAAGGTGAGTCGTTCAAAACAGGCAGGGGCGGTAGGGAGTGGCGTGAATTCTTCGCTCTTGTTTCTTCGGCATTTGCTTTGGTTGAGGATAGGCCCGTACTAGGACGTCATGCAGACATGACTTCAGTGGACATATATCAGGCTATAAAGGATTTGGACCTAAAACTGAAAGTTTTAGAGAGCATAAGAGGTCTTTCGGCTGCAGCCCAGGTTATGCATGGTGATGGTTACAATGGCTACTACAGTATTATTAGCCTTGATACAGTTAATCAGCGCGTACGTATATACGGCTTCCCCAAGAATCAGCTAGATGTTGCAACTAAGGAGTATGCTGAGCTGGAGGCGCATGCAGGCGAGGGTATGGATCAAGTGCTTGTTTCCGCAGGTGACCTTAAATCTCTGAAAGTCGCATACCCAAACTACTTCCTAGATGTAAGAGATTTTGTAGAAAAAGTCCAAGTTATTATTGACGTAATAAGTTAAATGGTAATATGAGCATATGAAAACAACAATCTTCAGAAAAAAAGTTCAAGCCACAATACAGGCTAATAAGCCTAGTAAACGCGCAAATCGAACAAACTAGCTCTAGTCTGAGGCGTCAGGGCTTACTTAAACATATCTAAAATGAAAAAAGTTTCTCATAACGATGACGGCTTTATTTTGATGATTGTATGCTTGGTGCTGTTGGTAGTGGGCTTTGCGGGGTTAGCTTACCTGCGCGTCCAGGCCGCCCAGTAGCTCCATCTGATACACTGTATGCATGCAGCGCAATCTTGTTTGTTTTTCGTATCGTCATGGGCTTGATGACGACCCTTTTATAACTGAGAAAGCAGCGCTCTTTACGTTGCTCCGTACTGACTACAATCTGGAGCCAATGGTGAGCATCGGCGGCAAAGAAGCTGTCGCGGGTGAGCCGGGCAACCAGACTATACTGGCATGTCCCGTAGACCAGACCGGCGCACCCCAGCTGACAGCAATGCGGCAGGTACCGGCCGATGATTTTAAAGCGGTTATTAACCGTTCGCGCGGCGTGGTGCCACTCTCGGTGCCCATGCTGAATGAACGGCCGGTGTTACGCTACGCCTCCGATAAAGTCCTGACCGATCGAGAACTGTTCCAGCCACACGGCATGAGCATCAGAACGTTTGAATTAGCCACCCCTGCTGATATTGAGCAGGCATTCGCTGAGCTACCTGCTACACACGTCGTGCTGAAGAAGGTCAATGGCACCCTCACTGAAGGCCTGTACATTGAAGACCGGCAGCGGGCCCGGGAGATTCTGGAGCAGGAGCTGCTGCCGGGTGGCACGAGGTATCTGTTGCAGCCGGCCTACGACTTTACCATTGCCTGGCCGGACAGCTTACGGCCCTACAGCGAAGCCGATACAGCCGATCTGGCACAGTACGCCACCAATACCAAACCCAAAGAGTTGCGCATGTACTTCTTTTACGCCAAGGACGCCCAGACCGGAGCAGTGCAGGTTGACTGTTTCCCGGTAGCCCGGACGTCACTCACCGGTACGAAATATATGCAGCTGCCGTCGAACTGGTTTTGTATTGACCCCGCGTCTCTGCCAGATTTTATTGCCGCCAAGACTGAGGCCGCCGCCCGCAGCTTGGGTGACAAAACGGACTCCAAGGCGCTCTTTGGCTGTATTGACTGGGGGTATGGGGCTATTGGCGACGAAGAACCCACGTGGGTCTGTATCGAGGGTAACTTCCGCGCTCCGTACCTACTCTCAAGTGATAAACACCCGGTAGTCGGCCCCTTGCTCTACAAAAAGTTCGCAGCCCTCATTGACCATCTTGCGCGCCAGTAACTAAAGGTGGTGTATATTGAAAATACCATATATTTATGGTATAGTAGCTAGCTATATATGGAGACGTTTGCTGGCTATTACCAAGAGCGGAGCGGCTACGGCGCCGCGCCTACTGTGGAGGCACTGGTTGCTGCACCCGAATTTCCGCTGTCGCCAGCCGAAAAAGCAGCCGTGTATGCCTATGAGGCCAAGCTGTTCGCTACGCCAATAACAGAGGCGGTGGATAGCCCATCGGTAGGAGATGTCTTGCA
>DASPHS010000011.1:0-2639 GCA_035629475.1 Saccharimonadales bacterium (SeqCode) | reverse complement strand
GTATTTGCAAAATAGCTAGGCGTGCGGTGATTGCAGGGCGACATCGATGACGTTGAACAGTGGGCCCTGTGAAACGGTGGGCCAGTTGCCGCTGCCATACCCAGCCACCACATTTGTCGCGACGTTGAAATTTTGCCGCAGCTCGCCGCGCTGCATGTACCCCAGGCCTGTCGCGGGTATGACACTGCTGGCGCTCATGCTTACGAGGTTACCAGTGCTTGTTTGCACGACGGGGCCACCGCTTGATCCTGGTTGAGCGGCACACTGTGACCGCTTATAGTTACCGTTCGGCTCGCAGCTTTGTCCATCGGCAATGCCGGTCAGGTATTGCACCCGATGGTCCTTAAGCCGTCCGAGTGCCATGCCCTTATACAATATGGGGGTGTCGCTCCAGCGCTGGAAGTTGGCGAACGTAAAGTTCCAGCTGCCACGTACTGGCGCTTCCTGTGCCAGCGGCAATGGCTCGCCACCAATAGCTTCCGGGTCGGGTAGTTTCAGGATAGCCAGGTCGATGGCCGCTGGCATTGATGTCATCGCAGTGCTGGGATCTTCGAATTTCCCGTAATTTTCATACATAAAGCAGCCGCTGGCTATCGTTGCCTTATTCCCAAAAGAGTCAGTGACGGTCAGCTCCTTCGTCGATGCGCCCTCTACCACGTGCGCCGCAGTGACGACTACTTTTTCGCCTGCGGCATTCTTGACCAGCGCACCCGAGCCCATACTATCTTGACCGTCAGCATTATCCACCCGCACGATGCCCCCAAGTATTTTGGCATGGACCGTTGGGGATGGTTCCTTGCCGCCGTTCTTGATGATACCGCGCGAGGTCTGCTGCACGGTAACCTTTTTGCCGGTGGCATAGAAATCGGGCCGTTGGGCGTTAGCGGCTGCGGCAACGGCGGGGGCGGGTTCGTCATAACAACGGGGTAAGCTGTGATCGATCCGACTGGTGGCGGCTTCTACTACGCCACAACCAGTCAGTGCAGCGCCGGCAATAAAAAGAGCCGCAGTTCCCTTTATACTTTCGCGACGTAACGGCAGGCGTTCAAACATTAATATAGATTAACATAAAATTGATTTTATGCAAATTTTAGGAGAGGGTCTGGCGACCTTCAAGGGCCCGGCTCAGGGTAATCTGGTCAGCATATTCCAAGTCAACGCCAATGGGTAGCCCACGGGCCAGCCGTGTCACGCTGACGGGGCGCTCACCAATCTGTTGCTGGATGTACAAGGCTGTCGACTCCCCTTCCACACTGGCATTGGTCGCCAAAATGATTTCCTGCACGCCATCCTCGTCGATGCGCCGTATCAGCTCAGCGATATGCAGCTGCTCAGGACCGATGCCATCAATTGGCGAGACCAGACCGCCCAACACATGGTAGGTGCCGCTAAAGCTATTGGTCTTTTCCAGGGCAACAATATCAAAGGGCTCGGCAACAACGGCAACAACTGTTTTGTCCCGCTTGGGATTGGTATACAGGTCTGAGTACTCCTGATCGGCGGCAATCAGGGCGAACGTCTTTTTGCAGTAGCCAATCCGCCCGTGCAGCTGTGCCAAACTCTCGGCAATCTGCTGTGACTTAGCAGGGTCATTGCGCACCAAATAGTACGCGTACCGCTCAGCGGTACGCGCCCCGACACCCGGAAGTTTTCCGAGCGCCTCAATAACATCGGTGAGAGCGGGAGGTAATATGTTCATAAGATTTCAATATGCCGCCTTGGGCAGTTCATAGAGGGAATAGGTGCTTGCAGCAGCTCTTTTACTGGGTTCCCTCCTTCGAGGGAATGACCAGCTGTAGATGTATGACCGCCACTGGCGGCCATACTCATACTAATGGGCCGGTGGTTGCTTAGAGGCCAAGGTCGCCAAGGGCGCCCATCATAGGTTGCATCTTTTCAGCTGCAACCTTTTGGCTTTCCTGGATGGCCTCTTTGACGGCTTCTTCGATCCAACGTTCCAGCTGACCAATGTCGTCAAGGTCAACGAATTCAGGGTCGATGTGTACTTTTTTGATCTTTTGTTCACCGGTGATTTCAACGCGTACGGCGCCATCACCCTTTTCTACGGTGATAACCTGCTTTTGTAGCTCTTTTTGGATTTTCTTAACTTTCAACAACATCTTAGCTTGGTCGAAACGACTCATATCAAACTCCTTATTTCCAAATTCAGTACCTCTATTGTATCAGATATATGCCCAGTCTTAAGGCCGGGTAATGGTGTAGACGTCATGGGTGGCTTGGGCCTGCGGCCAGCCTACAAAGTAGTGACGCAGATGGTAGGCGCAACTAAAGGCCACCAGCAGTACAACCAGCCCGACCCCGATGCCGCGGGCGATGGGGTTACGCGGGAACACCGCCAGCCATTGGCTCAGTAGATAGGCTACACCCGCAGTAATCACCACGTAGATGAATGGCAGGATGAAGCTGAAGCTGGCCCCGCCGTTCAGGGCAATAAGTAGCGTACCGGCTGCCAAGGCGCTCAGGAATATTGGCGTACGGATTAAGGTGATGCGCTTGAGGTACAAATAGCCGCCCATAACAAACATTGCTACGCTAAAGATATCGAGCAACGGCGCTGTGCCCAGCCATATCGCCGGGTTTGAGCCATTGGAGACGACTAGATGGTACGGGACGCGGGC
>DASPHS010000010.1:0-14132 GCA_035629475.1 Saccharimonadales bacterium (SeqCode) | reverse complement strand
CAATGAACTCTTTTATAAAGGTCGTCATGCCGGCATTAAAGCTACTGGCAAACTGCGGTTCATCACCGTAGCGATCCCTGTACTCTTGTCGCCGAGGGTGGCTCTGACCGAATGTATTAGCCTGCTGCCGCGCGTTGGTCTGCGTAACATCGGCAATTTCGCCCAACTCCAGTTCACCCCGAAGTACAGCGGCAATTATTGCTGTATGGTGGGGCCTGATGATTGTCTCGCCCATCACTACGGAATCGGGCCCCTGATTAAAGCCCTCTTGCATGCTCATAGAACTATATTATAACATTAAACATGCTATTTGGAAAGTTTATATGCTTTTGTAGTACGTGTGGCGGTGAGCCTAGAGCCTAGAAATCACCCGTGTAGGCCCGTTACTCGCAATAACCTCCATCAATGGTTCTGTGGCCAAAAACTCAGGTTTGATAACAACGTCTGCAGGATTTACGAAGGCAATCTCAGCTATTTCCAATTCGCCATGTGTCGTCTTGCTGAGGTCGATGTTCAGGTAATCTTCAACATTCTTCACGTTAAAAAAGAATTCGATATAATCTTTGTCTTCGTATATAAACTGCTGTACATACGACAGTTTGCCAAGCTCGGGCTTAATGCCTGTCTCTTCTACCATTTCACGGATAGCGCCATCAGTAAGACTTTCACCTTCATCAAGCCCACCGCCAGGCAAGCACCAGTATTCCTCACTCTCGGCTCGCAAGCTCCCTCTGTAAGGATTCAGTCTCACGCAGAGTAACTTGCCCTCATGAACAACTATTGCCCGCACCGATATACGCCTGATCATACGTAACCCCTTTCACGCTTTGTTCGATTGTACCACGCGCACCCTACCATCGTGGGTCGGTGCATTGCATGGCAATCGCTACTAACAAGCTCGGCTCAAATACTGATGTCGTATTGCCAGGGCTTGCCTACTTCGGCCGGACACCCTGAGGCCTCTCTGGTATACTGCCTTAATGATAAAAGACCAGCGCGTAAATGACCTCTGCAACCGCATATTGCAAATCGGCATAAACAATAAGTGGGACAATCACCTTACCGAGCCGCTCCAAAAGAATGCCGCCAGCTTTGCCCGGCTGACAGATCAAGGAGCGGACAGCGAGGCAGTTGCACTGGCCGCTTCCGAACTCGAGGGCTCTTTAATGGTCTGCGGCAGTGTCCAGCTGGCGGCCATGCCGGATGTTACTCGTCTTATCGATGAGTTGTACGCGATTGTTGAAGCGTACGAGCAGCCAAGCCAGGCGTAGCTATGCTTGTTCTTTTGCTATAGCAGCACGCAGCATATCGGCAATTGCCTGATGTACTTGCGGGTCTACTTGCCGGCGACTATCAGTTTTGTAATGATGTCCGTATTTCGGGTCCACGAATGTTTGGCCCGCCATGGCAATCGGTTCTTTGTGTCGTGGAATAAAATGCCAGTGAACGTGGGGATATGCTGACTCTACCTGGAAGGCATTATTCATCATGCACGACCAGTTAAACGGCCGTCCGCTACCGAGTGCGCGCTCATAGCTTGCCTCCAGCAGTCGCACCAGGCGTTGAAAGTCCGCCCATTCAGCAGCCGACAGCTCACTGAGGCTGCCTTTATGTTCAAGGAGTGATACATACGTCCGGCCCAGATATTGCTGGTCGTGACCCAAACTTACCCGCCAGAAAGGAGTTCTTAGGAGTTCCCCGCTATCTGGTTTTGCTGCGAAAGCACATATTTCACACTGGTCTGTAGTCATACATCTACAATAGCATCAAACCAGTTCAAGAATTACTGACGATTTGCAATCAGACAAGGTCATAAGGTATACCTAAACGCATGCATAATTCACCTACAAAGACCGCAATCGTAGAGCCAGACATCGCTGGTGCCGTCGTCCTTGCCATACTGCCATGGATATTTGATGACAGTAGTTTCCTCGAGCTCCTGCGTTGGGCCGCCATAATGTATCTATTGGGTGCCGCCCTGATACACAAATTCTTCTCCGTCAAAAACAAACGGACCCAAGCGACAAAAGAGCCACAGTAGTGGCTCTTTTAAATATCAGGCGGGGTGGACGTGCATCGGAATAAGGCGCGCCTCACATACCCCTTAACTTTACTTATGCCCCTCATCTCCGTATTATTTGGCAATGATTGAAGCAGTTAACAGATACGTCAACAAGCGTATGCAAGAGCAGGTGGACGAGACGCTCATGGAGCTGGTCGGCACACCTCAGCAGGTAGCACAGCTTGAAGCCAAGCTGACCACAGATGTGTTGCAACCTGGTCTCCGCAACCCATACGAAGCACTTATTGCCAGTAGCGAGGAAGTGCTCGGTGCGGCTGCGGACGGGACCAGGACGTTTAACCCTATCAGCCGGCTTATAGCGAAGAACATAAAGTTCAACGCAGGGACTGGCATCCGCGTGACTGCCAATGCCCTAGAAGCTTTAGAGGACATGTATCGGGACAACGCCTGGATGCCGCAACAGGAGGCCAATGTGCAGCGCAATATGCGCATTATGCTGGGTTATACTCGGGGCCTGGCCCCACTGGATGTGCAAAGCGCAAAGATAAGCCTGGTGGCTATAGCGCTCGGTGTTGATGCTCGGCACCCTGACAACTCGACACCCCTAGGGATGGCTGCAGAATTGATACAGAATGTTCCCGTTATGAACCAGGACGCTTTCGCACTTACCATAGACCAAGATGGCCAGCTATCAGTACGGCCCAAGTATCGTCATATGCCGCCAACTGAACGGGGTTCATGCCCGGCGGCAAACAGCAGAGTCGAAAAGCGCTCTAGCTTGCATATGTTTATGCAATCGATGGGCAATGAGGCCGTGCAAAGTATCTACCCCCAGCGGTTTTATATTGCCAAAGGCTAATTACTTGATGAGTAGGCCATCTGCGTATGGGTAGGCATTATGGTAGCTGGCGGACTTCTTTTACTAGGCACCGTTATATTCTTGGGCTTCATAGCCTGTTTTGGCCAGTAATTGGCGCCCTAATCGGGTGTCCTCTCCCGGTAAGCTACAAAGCCGGCTATCTTATTCCTGAACCAGCGGCTAAAGAAGCAGAGCCAGAATATGACCGCCAGGTCGATTACGGCAATCAGGCTGGTAAAGCTCGCTTCGTCCAACCGGTGGTAATTGCTGACGACCTCGATGTACAGCACTGAGAATGCCGACCAGGCAAGCGAAGCGTAGCTCCAAAATAGAGGGCCCCGCTTGATTTGAATACTTACTGAATCAGTCGCTAGAACCATGCTTGCGCCATGGGGTCGTATGTTCTGTGAGCTGCCAGGCTTGGGTGGGTGCAGCCGCAGCTTGATAGCGTGCAACGCCTGATCTGCCTTCAAGTGTATCCATTCGCGCATCCGCCGCAACCTCATAGCTGCCCGTCGGCGCACAGCCTGTACAACCTTGACCCACCGGGCGTGGACAAACTGATGGTACAGCGAATATACAAACACCCCTGCCAGTACCAGATGCAGAACATAGAATACGCCATCATCAATAGTTGGGTGCCTGTCCAGCAACCACTTCCATACAGATTGCAGCGTCTCCATTGCCTGATGATAGCACACAGATTTAGCTAGCACCCACATTGCCAATGGTGGGCACGCCATGCAGGTGGAACAGTAGCAATAGTAAAGCCCCGCAAGTTCTCTTTTTGTATTTCCACACCCCTGTTACATGTATTGACATATAAATATTTAGATTGTATAATACTAAGTATGTATTTCGTCAGTTCGTCCCGGGCAGAACGCACCGCAGCATTTGATCACTTTGTGGGTACCACGCAGTATGCCCTTGAGCAATTGCAGCCAGGCTACATTGACCCTCGTGTACTTAAGTACAAGGTTACCCTCTTGGGCAATCTGGCCCATGCGTTTTTACCAGATTTCCGTCATGGCGTTGCCACGCTGCCCACGAGTAAGCGAGACAGCAGTGGCGTGGCTGTTGTACCCATCAAAGAGGGCGAAAAAATCCAGAGCGATATAAGCCTTTGGTACCCTACGCCGCGCCGTATAGCCGAAACCGTCCGCCGCTATGGCATGACCGAAGGACAGGTTATTGCTGATGGCATGCGGCTGATTAACTCGGGTACACCACACCAAAAACCACTTCAGCGAGAACCCAACGCCTATATGGGAGTGTATTCGACGTATGGCGAAGAGAACGGCGTCACCATCTATGGCCGTGGCGTCATGAATCTTCCTTACGACCAGCGTCGCCCAGCATTGATCAGTGGGGCTGTAGGCGCACATGAAATGTTGCATGATGAGCAGTTTATGGAACGCTGGAGTTTTGCACGGCCCGGCACAGCGGAAGGATTGCTTATGTCCGCCCTGACTGAACTACCAGCGTACCATCTCAGTGCTGGCATATTGGGGCACGCCGGCCTGGCGCATTACAGTGGGGATCGTCTTGTAAAATCGATCGTCACCGCAGAATCCATCCGGGGTGATAGCGATATGTTTAATCCCCCGGCAGATGTAGTTGCAAGGCTCGCGCGATCAGGGGCGCTCTAGGATTGCTGTATGTCTGGACGTGATATCCCCAAGCAGATGTTTGATGCATTCTACCGCCCCCTTGTCGGTACTCCCGATAGAACTATGGCTTTTTACGGCAGACTGGCTACGGCAGTAGATGGCTCTCCGTCGCCCTATGCGGACCTGGAGCAGCACCTCGTACTTGAATACAAAGAGGCCGCAACAGCAATACCCCAGGCGAATGCAGCACATGCCGAATATGTTTCGCGCATAGAAAGCAACACACTTCCACCTGCTCGCTTGGCTGTTGGCGCATTGCGGTCTATTGGGGAGCTATACAGCTCGCTCACTGAGGCAGGCCTCCCCGCCCAGTACCCCGGCAGCGTCCATAAAAATGTATCTGGCGCAATGGAGTGGGTGCGTAAGTTAGCCTACATTGATGGCCCCTCTTCAGCCCATACAATCAAGTGTACTGGCACGGGTGAAGACCCTGCTGATGTTCCACTCCATGCAGCCAACGGGGCACTGGAAATTACCCCGTACAGCTTTATTACGAGTATCGGCGCAGACAAGCAACTACAGATAGAGCCCATGTTCCCTGCCATGCGCAGCCTCGGCCCGGACCGCTGTCCAGCTGTCGATGCACGGGTAGCAACAGAGAACGACCGGACACGGAGCGGCCTGTATGTCGTAATGCAAACCATCGGCTGTGTAGCGGCAAACGTGGTCTATCCTGCCCAATTCGACATTGCATCACCCCAACAGCAAGCGCACGCTGCATAGCACCCCAGTCATTACAGCAATTACTGGTACAATAAGACCATGAACGACAACCCCTATCCTGACGGTGCACGTCAGCCACAACCTCCAGCGGCGCCCTACCCCACGCAACCCCAAGGCATTTGGCAGCCAACACCACCGCCACAACAACCCTCCATGCAACCGCAGGCCCCACAACCTGCCCAACAATTCCAACCACAGCAGTACCAGCAACAATATCAGCAGCCGCAACAACCACTGCAGTACCCACCGCAACAACAATATGCGCCGCAGCAATTCGCCCAGCCGCAGCCATATGCGCCAGCCCCCGACCCAAACACGGCTCAGGCGCCTATAGGCAATATGTTCCAGCGCCGCATCGGCCGGCTCGGCTTTCTGCTAGGCATGGTGTACTCGTACAGCGCCCTGGTTGCCGCCATCCTACTACTCATGGGCATTGGAGCATCTGGCATACTGCCCGATTCACTCGATGGCCCCGGCCTGGCCATCTTTAATATCTTTATACTGCTGCTCAATCTCGCGGCCTGGGGCTTTGCCGTAATAGTAAGCGTATCGCTGGTCGTACGCCGCCTTCATGACCTTAACCTCTCTGGTTGGGGCGCCTTGCTGTATTGTGTGCCACTTGTAGGTCTTCTTCTTATATTGTTCCTGTTCTTCAAGCCTGGCAAAGAGCCCAACAAGTATGGTCCACGCATTACATCCCTGAATTATTGGGGTATTATCGGCCGTACTATCAAGATTGCCTAAATCGCTTTAACATACTTCTGCTGCGAACGAGTTATCGACGATATCACTGTAGCATCGTAGCTTGCGGCATGACATACCGCCGCCTGGTATAGTAGAGGCAATGGATGCCAACGATAAAATGGAGCGAATAGTAGCGTCCCTCGACTTTGACAGCCGACGGGGAGGCTGGTTTGACATGTGGCACACGCACATGGATTGGGAGGGCAACGGCAACGAAGGCTTTGCGGCACGACGCAAGTACTTGCTGGAGGCCATCAAGTCGTTTGATACATTTTGGAGCAAACTCGGAACACACCCTCAGCCATATCAGGCCTGGATTCTCGTTGACCTGACCGACAGCAGCGAGGACGCTATTTATATTCACTCGCCGGACCCCAAGGGCGACTCGCCCTTCCCTTTTAGTATTGGCTTGCAGCTACAAGACCCCGCCCCGGATAGCGACATCTGTCAGCTCTTCTCGGAACGGGGCTTCGTGTTGTATATGCAGCCGGCGCAAGACGATATCTACTTCTTTGTCCGGCCCGGTGTCGGCGTAGCGCTCAGCTAGACCATCTGAATATGTGGCCGGAATGTTGCGGTGTGATCGCGCGTCAGCCGCTCGATAATCCAGTCAGCCTCATGGAGGTCACCAGGCTGGTGGGACGTAGTAACAGCAATGCAACGCATACCGGCCCGCTTGGCGGCCTTCACGCCATTCGGAGCGTCCTCTACCACCACACACATCTCGGGTGGTACTTGCAACATGGCGGCAGCCTTTAGGTAGCCTTCGGGGTGCGGCTTGCTGAGCGTAATGTCCTCGCCAGTGATTATCTGTGAAAAGTGGTCCGCAATGTCAAATAGCTCCAGAAAGTGCTTGGCCTCTTTGCGTGGTGCACCGGTGACCACGGCCATACGGGCACCTTGGGTACTCAGGTGTGTAATAAATTCGATGACATGCTGTACAGGGTTCACGCCTTCCTTGGCAAATAGCTGGTAGGCTTCGTCTTTTTCTTCTGCCAGCTGCAGGTAATCGTAGGTGGCATTATTCGCCATGCCAAACTGCTTCATGCCAGCGTCGCG
The DNA here is from genome assembly GCA_035629475.1 of Saccharimonadales bacterium (SeqCode). GTDB lineage: Bacteria > Patescibacteriota > Saccharimonadia > Saccharimonadales > UBA4665 > JARIHD01. The sequence goes on along the minus strand of DASPHS010000010.1, from coordinate 7,054 downwards.
CGTGCGGCCAGCAAAGTATTTCTTGTAGTCTGCGGTCGTACAAATGTGACCGTGCTGCTTGAGGGTGTGCTTAGTAGCACGCTCATGCAAATGCTCATCATCAACAATAACGCCATTCATATCAAATAGGTAAACTGGTTGCATCATCCAAAAATTCTAGCAAACATAAGCGTGTTGGCAAAGAGTAAAGCGTGATTAATATCACATAATACTTATGCTTGTTTGCAACAGCAGTAACCACCCTAGGCGTAAGCAGTTTGCTATACTATTTATATGACCCAAATGTCTCCGCGTGGCGCTCAGGCCTATCTGTTACGGCTCGCCACCCAGCCCTCACTGCGCCGTAGCCGTATAGCGACTGCACTGGCAGGCATATTAGCGAGCACCGTACTCTTTAGCATCACTTGGTGGTTCTGGGATACGGTTATCCATGGAGCAGTCCGTCCCAAGCTTGATGTGGTAGGCCCTGTCGCAATTATTATCCTGGCGACCGCCACTTTCTCGGGTATTATCGGTTCAGTACTGTTAGCGGCAGGTAGAACAGCCGCAGCCGGTGTCCTGGAAGTAGCTGCCCGCATGGCTGGCGTGGGCCTGGTGATTGTGGCCATCAACACAGCAATTGCCTTTGCACGGCATAGTCAGCTGCACGGTATGCGCGGTTTATGGGAGTCATTCATAGATTTTAACCGTATTCAGGTTGCGGGTGTCGGCTTTTCCATAACCGGTACGCTGACGCTCCTACTCATCGCCGCTGCTGTAAGCAGCGTTTTGGCCAAGCAGTCAAAATAAACAGTATTTTGACATCTGTTTTGACAAGCAGGCCACTCATTTGCATACTAGCGGTATGAGTGCAGAGAATATCGTGAACTTGAAGCAAATTACTGGTACTGAAATAACGAGTGCCAACAGCTACAACCTCCGCAGCACCTCTGAGTTGCTTGCAGGGGTTTTGGTCGACAAAGGCTTCACGTCCGAAGCGGTGAGCGCCCTGGGTGGAGCGGGTATTGCTGGAGGCCTGATCAATCGTTATCTCATTGGCAATCTTGATCGTGACGTTGACCCTTATTTTGATGAAGCCGGGAAAGTACTGAATGCCGTAGCCATGCGTGCAAGCGGGCGCATGAAACGCTTGCAGGCCGACTATACCGGTAGTTTGCATGAAAACCGCTCCATTACTCAGGCTGATTACAGTGCAGCCGATGACCGTGGTTTTCCACTGCGCAAATACCGACGCAATGGCGCGGCTCGCTTTTTCAAGCCCGGGCTGATAGACGTTCAAGCTGGCGACCCTGACATAGGTCTGGCCGATACACCGATCGCCGTCATAGGCGCTGGCGCTGCGGGCGTGCTAGCAGCCCGCACACTGGTGCGCTGCGGCTTTCATGATGTCCGGGTCTTTAATCAGTCTGGCGAGCAAGCCGGGGGTATATGGAACCGTTCTGATGTTGCTGATGGCACCAAGAACAATCCGTTTGATATAACGTTTGATACTATTCAAATTGGCTCCGCTGGCCTCTTGCGTACTCCTGATTTGAATGGCTCCGGTAAAAGCATCACGCAGTTCATACAAAGTGTCGCAGCTCCCTACAGGTATGACCACGATGGCCGGCAAGCTCGCGGGAGCGCCCTGCAGATTACGAGACGACACATAACCGGGATTACCCCTGGCGACCTGTCGCACAACATTCATTGGGGCGATCAGCAATCTGAGGAATTCCCAATCGTGGTATACGCCCCCGGCAATGGTCGTCCGCTCCCCCTGTCACACCCGCAGCATATGGTATCCCGTGCCAGTCGTACTGATTCAGGCGTCCGTTGGCAAAAACAGCTTTCTGCTGAGAAGTTGCGGGAACTGGAGGGTAAGCGGATAGTATTGGTGGGACTCGGCAACAGTACTGCTGAAATGGTGCATCAAATACAGCGCTACGAAGAACAAACCGGGCGAGCTATCGATTACCGTATCATCACGAACTATCCAGCAGAGTCCGTTTCCCAGCCTTCTGTTGCCTTCGGGGGCCACAAACCACTGTATCGGCAAATAGACATCCCGGACCTGACTAAACTGGCTGGAGACCTCACTCACATTCATGATATGCTCGTTCGCGCAGATGAAGAGGGGAAAATAGTCACTGACGTACGCACCTGGCATGTCCACAACAATACTTTTGTTGCTGGCCAGGCTGATGGCACGACAGTTAGCATTCCCTACGACTCGCTCTACACTCTGATAGGCTATGGGCAGGACCCCAAAGAAATGGATAAGATGGGTATTGCCGTCACAGATGCGTATTACGGAACGGGTGCATTTGACTACGACGGCGAGGTACAGGCTCACCCTGGTGCAGCGGGACGCGAACGGCTGTACGCAGGCTACTTTGGCATCGGGCCACTCGTACGGAACAAATATAATCCCAACGCAGTGGTGATTCCTGGTATCCAGGGGCATTTGAATAACCTCCTTCCCAGCCTGGTACTCCGTGCTACCGAGTACGCCTTGCGCAATCCAGAGGAAATCGCTCGTCGCCGGGCCGCCCGCGCACAGCTATAATCCTGACAGCGTAAAGAATCTTACGGACAGCCGTACATACGTTCGGGTACAGTAGTTTAGGTAAAGGAGGCGTACATGGCAGATACCACTGAAGCAGAAGACAACATTGACGTGCAGGCCCGGCTCGAACAGATGGAGCGTGAATCACGCGAGCGGTCAGCAAACGAAGAATAAATAAGAGGCCCGGGAACGGGCCTCTTATTTATTAGTTCGCTCGCTCAGGTTTTGCTGGCTGCAGCGGTCACATCTTCAAGCTTTTTGTTGACTTGCGCCCCCAACAATACTATCAGCGCCGAAAGATTAAACCACGTCATCATAATGATAATGCCCGCAAAGGTACCATACGTTTTGTTGAAATTGCCAAAGTGCTGTACGTAAAAGAAGAAGAGCACCGTGCCGGCAAGCCAAATAAGCGTAGCCGCCAATGCGCCCCAACTGACCCATTGCCAGCGCGGCTGGTGCCTATTGGGGGCGTAGCGATATATAAAGGCCAGGACCAGGCTGATAAGGGCTATAAGTGCGGGCCAGCGGAGATAAGAGAAGACCGAGGCCGCCGAGGAAGGAGCACCCCAGGCGTGCAGTGCTCCGGGTTGCAACAGCAGCAGGCTAACAACCAATGCCGCAAAAACCAGCAGGACAAAACTCATGGCCAGGCTGAGCAAGCGCATTTTAATAAGGCCTCGCGTCTCACGGACATCATAGGCGACATTCGTTGCTTTTATAAGATTCTGTAGGCCGCCAGAGGTAGCCCAGAGCAGCGCTGCGATGCTCAAGGCTGCCGCTATGCCTAGCCCCGTTGGCTGCGCATCGGCAATAGGCTGCAATTGCGTCTGCAGCAATTCGGCCACCGCCTCGGGCGCTACGACCGTCAGGCTATCGAGGGAACGGAGTAGCTGCTCCGGGCTGGCAAAGATAGCATAGCAGGTGGCAAATCCTATGAGTGCTGGGAAGAATGTTAAGGTGGCGTAGTATGCCAGGGCGGCCGCAGACCGCGCGAGCTCTTTGTCTTTCAGGGCTCGCTGTGTCAGCTTGAGCACTGCTTTCCAGCCCTTAGCACTCAAATCCGCCGGACTGTCTCCATTTTCTCCGTCCTGCACGTAGGCAGACTGCTTTTCAGCCGGTCCCCGCCGCCTGACAGTGCTCGTTTGAGCGGCGGCAAACAAACAAATAGCCAGCAGGCCGAGCAAACTATATAGGGCGCGTTGTATCTTCATGCGGCTACTATAATAGGCAGGTCACCTGGCGAGCTGTAAAATTTCCAGCAGTTTTCGGCTATTTGTTGGCGCGCCGTTGCTGTCGCTCGCGTAGCTCCGTATCCACATCCAAGACTCGTTGGACAAGCCTGCCTGACAACTCAGCTAAGCATTGGGTAATCGGTGTCGCCACATGGGCACCATGCACCATAGCTATGCTTTCCCGCAGCGTGCGAACCGGACTCATAGTCGTGTTTAAGGATAGGTCGTGCTCTTCATAGATGACAGCGGCATTACCTACCCGCGGCCCCTTAGGTTCCCCACGCAACAGCCGCACCGCTGTCTGGGCATGTGTGTCCGAGGTGTGCACCGCTACAAGGTCCGTCCTGTTAACTGCGGGTCCGCCCTCGCCGTGACGGATAGATGCCGGCAACACAATAAAGGGCGCTTGCGAATCCTGCTGCAAGAGCAATGCGGTCGTGAGTACATTGCGGAAATAATGAGCCGTCTTGCGGAGCGGGCCCACTGGCTGCTGATTACTGAGGACTGTCCGTCCCGAGGCTGCTTCTTTGTACTTGGCAAAAGCAATAGCCCCCTCCAGTACTGCTGCCGCTACAGGCTGTCCGACACGATATGCAGCGGCAATGTGCATAAGCGGTAGGGCGTCGAGGGCAAACTGCGTCCGCAACTGATACCCAAAAAGAGTAGCTGATTGTCGAGGATCAGTCATGCTCAGGCGGGCGTCACCCAAGCGCGGCAATGCAGTCTCCCATAGCCGCCCTGCCGTGGCCAGGTTGCTCGTTCGCCTGTCTATGGGGTGCGGCTCCTGCGTAGACATACGGTGAGGACGCGAAAGCGCCGCATCGGCCGCAGCCCATCCGGCAGCGTATTGCACCACGGGATTCTCACTGTCAGCCATGCGGTGCGATAGCGATTCCAGGGCATCAGCATGACCACCCCTCGTGAAATAGGTTCGGAATGTGACATCTTCGAACCCAAGCATGTGCTCTATTTTGGAAGGGTGCGACAGTGTCATAGGAGGTTTATTCTACCATAGTTGGCCGCCACCTGCCGGGCGCCTATGAGACAGCCTATGCAAGGCGGTCAAATACGTCCTTAGCGGATGCTGCTTGGTGAGCGCCCAATGTCAATGCTCCCGCTCCCAGCGCCATCGTTTCTGTCCGGCCATTCTGCCATAGAAAGAGTTCATGGAACGCAGGCTGCGGCTCCTGCAGGTCCATTACCATCGTACGGCAAGGCATAGGATCATCTTGCCAATTATTGCGTAACATAAAGTGATGGGGGTGGCGGCGTGGCACCCAGCCGAACTCGTGACCCACTATATACCGGGCGCCCATCCATTTGGCAGTCCGCAGCATCGATAGGCGCTCAGGCTTGGTTAACTGGTAGGCCATCATTGAAAAGTGGAATATATCCGGTGGTGTATCGCCATGCTCGGTGGCAAAAGCGGTACGGTCAAGGTTGGCCGCATCGCCCTGGAAGAACCTGATATTGGGCGGACGGGAGGCCACTAATTCGTCAAACAGCTGCACTCGCTCCGTATCCAGCAGCTCGCCCGGATTAAAGGAGTGGGCCCTGGCCCGCTGCAAATTCTCACTGGGTCGGCGCATATCGATACCAATCCCCCACCCGAGCGTGGGATTGTCATCTTGCAACTGGCGATACATGTTCCCCTCAACAGGGTTGAGCGCCCGCGGCGGATCGAAGCCGTAACCACCAGCTATACGCTTCAGGCCAAGCAGCTGGCCGGCCCCGACATCAACGACCGTCGGCGTTGTAAGCTGGCCCATACGCCGCCCTAAGGCTATGAAAGCATGGAGCGCCGAATACCGGCCAGAAATGTTGGCATACACTTCTTCGTCCCGGACCTCACGGTAAAATTGCTCATGCAGGGGTGGCGTATCAAATATATACCGGTAACCATCCTGCCACGCCTGTGCTGTATTGAAGTCATGGGGATAGCTGGCCAGCTTGCCCAGGAAGACATATGAGGTAGCACGCTGTACTTTTGTCTCCAGATACGAGAGTGGCATGGCGGGATGTGCTTCAAGCGCATCAATACACAGTGCCGCCATGTCTTGCCCCTTGCGCACCTCGGCACGTAAACCCTGACGATATGCCTGCTGGTACACATCACCTTTATAGGGCTCATCTAGCATGTCCCTGAACGCGCCGAAGCGCTTTATTACTTGTGCTCCACTCTGTGATAATGCTGCCATATGCTGCGGTAAAAAATTTGCACTATTGCCAGTGCCGTTGTTTGCGTATAATTATACAGATGGATGCCACCTACGAGAACCTCCAGCGCACCATTGCCCAAGCAAGTGACACACAAGTCTTCACAACCGTTGTCAATGCGCCATTTGCTCATAAGCTGGAGGTGGTAAAACTCTGTCTTGGTATCATTGTACTCTTGCTTGTCGATAAACAAACCGGGTTGATACATCGTGTTGCTCTGTCAAACACCGAACTGGCCGCTGGTACCAAGCGTATGTCAGCCAAGAAGTTCGAAGAGATAGTCGTTCCCCTTGATTACGAAGAAAATTGTATTGCACAGGCCATACGAACCGGTGAACAGCAATGCACGACTGATTGGAAATACCTGTTCGCACCTGCTCTCACTGCCAAAGAAGCCCGTTTCAATCAGGCAGGCGGCGCTATTGCCTTCAGCGCCGTACACCCATTACCCGGCGTTGGTGATGGCGGTGCACTTATCTTCAGCTACTACCAGTACCCCAACAAGATTGGCGAGGCGCAGAAAGACTTTATGGAGCACTATGCCGCACTCGTTGCCGAACGGCTATCCGCCGTGCCCGCCCCACTCAAGCTAGCCCGCAAAACACTGACAAACACCCCTTAGGCAGACGCTGCCGCGCCCCTTCTTTAGTTATCCACAGCATTGTTGTGAATTGTGCTTTAATATACCCCTGTTAGCTCGCAAAATGCCGTTATTGATTTTGTGATGTATTTCTCCTTACTATGCCGCGGTCTACATAACTACAAGGAGGAGACCCATGACATCATTTGAAGCGGCGGCCCAGCATATTACCCGTTTCGACACTGCACCACCCGCACAAGTTCCGCTATCACCAGCAGAAACGAGCACACGGGATGGCAATAAGTGGTGGCAACGTACGGCGGTGGTTGGGGCCTTGGTCGTCGGCGCATTTGGCGTAGAGGCAGCTACCGACGCCGTCAGCAGCCAAGCAGCGGCGCCGAGTTGCTACGGTGATTACTGTTCCGGGCAATATGCCAATGAAACAGGGTGTGACCAGGATGCCGAAACGATTAC
>DASPHS010000009.1:0-6724 GCA_035629475.1 Saccharimonadales bacterium (SeqCode) | reverse complement strand
GTAGTGCTCGCTGCTTACCTCCATTATTGGCCGTAAGCTGCTTGCACCAACTCCCCGCAGGTAGGTGACCATCATCCACTTGCCTATATCGGCATGCATGGCCGGTATGCCACGTGCCGCTGCCAGTATAGTAGCGTATGCAAAGGCATCAATAGTTCTTTCATCGCGCTGTTCTTCGGCGTGCCGGCGGAGTTCGGCGGGATCAGTGAGGTGCGGCACTCTATACGCCATTTCCCCGTCACGACCAGGCCCTTCTACAAAAAGTACATCACCTCGATCAGCATCCAGCACCGCCGTAGCGTCGACGACTGCATCGTATTCTGTATCAGTCGGCGACGATAGAGCTCCACGGCCATTTGGCCAGCCGTGAGTGCCGCCAACTATCTGAAAGTCGAAGGCGTCGTTTAGCCTGGCTGCGTCTTCGGGCGTGAGCGTGCTCGTGCGGTAGACGAAGGGCAGTTCAGGGTCTGTGTTGCCATGAATCGCGGCCTGCATTGCTTGATAGGACATACCGTGCGGGAGTTCCATAACTATATTATACAATGTTTATTGTAATAATACAATATATGGGCATACCCCTTGCAAGGGGTAACTCCCTTATTTAAGGAGTGACAGGCAGGAGGCCAACACGTCCTCTGGCTGCACATCGGCCACAAAGCTCTCCTGGTGGGCGCAGCCGCCCTGCCAGGGGTGGTGGGGGTCCGTCACGCAAGAGGTGCCACAGACAGGGCAGTTGACCGTCCAGGAGATGTGCGGCCGGTCGTACATGCGCGTCATGTGGCCAGCGGTAATGAGGTTGCCCACCCAGTAAATGCCAACTGTTTTAGCGCCGACGGCCCCGGCCACATGCAATGGCCCCGTGTCATTGGACAGCACCAGGGCGGCCTCGGCGAGGAGTCCGGTCATGCCACCAATGGTTAGATTGCCGCAGAACGGCACGGCTTTGTCGTGCGTAGCGGCCACCACGGCATCGACGATGTCTTTCTCTGACGACACACCCGTCACAATCACCCGGTAGCCGGTTTTGATGAGATGATTCGCTACCTGGCCAAAGTACTCACTGGGCCAATGCCGGCGTTTGTCGGTTGCGCCCGGATGTATGACGACGTAGGGCGCTTCTATATCATGCTCAAATAACTGGTGGTGTGCTTCTTTGCGGTCTGCATCCAGGACTGTCAGTTCGGGGACGATATGCTTGGTCTGGGCGCCGGCATAGGATACGACTTCCAGCCAGCGCAGGATTTCATTATGGAACAGCTGATAGGGGACGGCAGCCCCCAGTGGCACGGATTCAGGTGTTCTGGTACCGACGGTGTGCTTGGCGCCCAGGTGCAACAGAAAGGGGTTGGAGTGGCCGCCACCACCGTAGGCCTGTACCGCCAGGTCAAAGTGCTCGGCATGCATCTGCTCAAAGAAGGTATCGATCTGTGTTTGGTCGACTGCGGCGCCCTCTGGTTCACCCACGCCACTATAGGGCGGCACCACCACGACCCGGTCAACCGTGGGCACATGCCCCGGAATAAATTGGGCGTGCCACTGCTTGCCCAAGTACACTATTTCAGCTTGAGGATATGTCTCGCGGAGGGCACGGAGCGCAGGCAGGGCAAAGATAAAGTCACCCAGGGCATTGGGCCGCAGGAAGGCAATTTTGTGGATATCGGGCAAAGCGGATGTCAGGGTTTGAGCCATTTGGGTGCATCGACCTCTCTGTCAGTTATGGTTGTTTTTACTTGCTGGTGGTATGCACCGCTGGGCAGTACGCCGCAGCCACCGTATTTCTGCATGACACGCAGCTCGGCCAGGACATCTTCGCCCACATGTGCTGCTGGCAATTCGGTCCAGAACGAGAAGCCGCCGCTGTCCAGTAATTTCTCGCGGTCGTACATGACGCAGCCGCCTACCCAGGCTATTTTGTAGGGGCGGGGGTGTTCGGGGTCGATATCATGCTGTTCCTGCACGTGCAGGGTATTGGCTGCATTATGCAGCTTGTGGCGCTGCCATTCTGGCGAGTCAGGGGTGATGCTCTCAGGCTGGACGCGACCGTTCCAGAATTCGATGACCTGCTCTTTGGGCCGCTTATCATTCTTGTGGGACAGGCCAATCACCGCGTTACCGGTAAACCCGCACTGCTGTTCCTGCAACACTTGTAGTAGGTTGCGCAGGACGTATGGCTCGAGCAGGATGTCATCATCCAGGAACAGGCAATAAGGCGCCGTAGCGTGCCCCAGCAAAAACTGGCGCTGGTGGGCCATGCCTTTGGCGGGCAGGTTATCGAGGAGGGTAATTGTCCGACCGCGCTGCTCCAGCAGACGCGCTGCAGTCTGCAGGGTAGCGTCGTTGGTTAATTCCAGGTGGTCACCTTGGTTGGAAATGATGACGTCAAAATCCTGAAAGGTTTGGTAGGCCAGGCTGGTGATGGTGGCCGCCAAGGCTTCCGGACGGTTAAATGTTGGGATCAGCACGTCAACTTTGGGCATAGTATGGCGTCTCCTTTACCCGGAATACGGGTGCGCTTAGGGTTGTCACGGCATCAATAATTGCTTGCGGTGAAGCGGTGGGCTCGGCGGGGCAGCCATGATCCTGCAGGAAGTAATTCTGTGATTTGAGGGCTTGGGGGACGGGAAAGTACAGGACTTCGCTCGGTACCTGCCAAGGGGTGTGCTGGGGGTTGGTCTGGGCATACAGCACGACGACCGGCGTCTCGGTAGCGGCCGCAATATGCACTGGTCCGGTGTTATTGGATACCAGCACGTGGGCTTGCCCGATGGCGCTAATAAGTTCATCCAGTGAAAGTTGCCCGGTGGCGTCTATGGCGCGGTCGCCCAACCCGTGGTGAATGGCGGCTACTTGCTCGGCTTCAGACGGGCTGCCCGTTAGGACAATCTGCCAGCCTTGCTCCATAAGCTGGCGCCCGGCTTGTATAAAGCCCTCGGGGTCATACAGTCGTTTGGGTTCACTGGCGCCGGGGTGCAGCACCAACCATGGTTGCTCCAGATTGACGCCCATAGCTGTCAATTTCTCGGCGGTAGCAGTGTGCGTTTCTTCGGGTAGGTCAAGGGAGAGTCTGGCGTTGCCGGTGGTGGCACCCGCTTGGGCAACCAGGTCGAGCTGCCGCTGCACTTCATGGCGTACCGGAGTGGCTGGCTCAGTATCGGGCACCCAGTCGGTTATCAGGCCATAGGGATTTTCATGGCTGTAGCCCAGCACGCGGGGTATGCCTGCCAGGTAGCAGAGCATGGCGCTCGGGAAGGGCGTTTGGCTATACACCGTACAGATAATGGCACCGTCAAAGGCCCGCTCCGCAAGGGCGCTGATGAGTGCCTGGGTCTGCATGTTGCTGTGGTCGAGGCTGTTTTTGACCCAAGGCACGTCAAAAGTAATGACGTCGTCAATTTCTGGGATATGCTTAGCAACTGCTGCTCCCACCGAAGATGTCAGCAGTGTTATCTTCCGCTCCGGCAGGCTCTCTTTGAGTGCCCGAATGGCAGGTGTTGTCATCAATACATCGCCCATGTTGTCCAGCCGGACAACGAGCAGATTAGTAAGCTGTGCCCAATCCTGTGCTTTGTCCATGTGATTGCCCTCCGGCCATATTCTCGGTTACAGTACGGATTTTCTGGATGAGCCCCGTCGTGGAACGGTCCATGACAAATGGCATGATAGCCACTGCGCCGCCGTACTCTTCCACGGTGGCTGTTTCGGGCAGACTGTCACGGGTGTAGTCGCCACCTTTAATGTATATGTCGGGCTGTACAATCTTCAGCAGCTCGACTGGTGTGTCTTCTCCAAAAGACACGACCATATCTACGGCCTGCAGGCCCGCCAGCACTTGCACGCGGTCTTGCAGACTGTTCAGGGGGCGCTCTGGACCTTTCAGGCGTTTCACGCTGGCATCGCTATTGACTGCCAGTATCAGCACATCGCCTTGGTCTTTGGCCTGATTTAGATAAGTCACGTGCCCACTGTGCAGGATGTCGAAACAACCGTTCGTGAACACTATACGCCGGCCTTCACGTTTAATACGCTCCACGTACTGTCGCAGTTCGTCGCGGTCGCCGATGTATTTTGGTGTACCGTTGAAGGCTTGGATCAGTTCTTCGTGGTCGCAGGTGGCTGTGCCTGATTTCTGGACCACAACCATGGCCGCCTTCTGGGCAATCTCGGCAGCCTGGCCAATGCTGGCGTTGGCCGCCAGGGCCAGGGTGAATGCGCTGGTATAGGTGTCGCCAGCACCGACTGACTTGGAGTTTTCCATGGGCTTACTGTAGGTGTGATAGGGCTCCTGGTCTGCATGGAGCACGATTGAACCTTCGACATCGAGGGTCACCATGGCATACTCGGCGCCGGTTATTTCCAGCAACTTGTCGGCATGTCGTTGCAGCTGGGCGGCACGCTTGCCGGGCTTTTCAGTGCGGGTGAGGCCCAAGAGGGCGACGGCTTCTTTGTAGTTAGGCTTGACCGCTGTGACGCCAACATGTTTGTAGCGGTCCAGATACTTGGAGTCGACGACTAATGGCTTGCGGTGCTTGCTTTGCAGCTTGGTGATTTCGGCAATCAATGCATCACTAATAATGTTGTAGCCATAGTCTGATATCAGGATGGCATCAGCGTCTGCGTACAAATCATCCAGCTTGCTGATCAGCAGAGCTTCGGAGCTTTCGCTCAGCGGCTCCTGGCTGCCGTCATCGAACCGCACCAGCATGTGGTCGCCAGCCATAACCCGCTGGATTGTTTGTGTGCGTCGCTTGGGGTCTACAAGGATGTTGTCGGTAATCACGCCTTGCTCGGCGAGGATTTCCGTTAACTTGCGACCCTCATCGTCGTCACCGACAACAGACATAAACTCGGCTTGTCCACCCAGTTGCGCTACATTCACGGCAGCATTGGATGCTCTGCCGGGGACGCGCTTGACGTGTTCAATGCTCACTACGGGCACGGGGGCTTCCCGTGCAACGCGCTCAGAGGTGCCTATCAAGTCGATGTCAGTGGTTGATTCGCCAATCACCAGTACCTTAAGGTTGTGGAAGTTTTGAATAATGGTCAATAAGTCTGCGCTCATGCTACGTCCTCCTGTTGCATCGTTAAGATAAAATCTACCGCTTGGGATAGGGTTGGAGCCCGGAAGGCTGGCGTACGGAATGTCCCTGTCTGCCACTCGGTCTCATTGCCGTTGTCTATCAAAATGCTGCGGCATCCGGCCCGGTTGCCTGCTTCTACGTCGTGCAGGATATCGCCTACCATCCAGGAATCACGGACCGTAATGTGGTGGGCGGCAGCTGCTCGCAGGAGCATGCCGGGCATCGGTTTGCGGCAGTCACAGGTGACGGCGTACTTGCGGACAGTGCCCTCTGGGTGGTGCGGACAGTACTGAATATCATCAAGTTCCACCCCTTCGGCCTCCAGTAGCTCAAGAAGCCTCAGGAACAGCGGCGTGAGGGCTTTTTCGCCAAACTTGCCACGGGCCACGCCGGATTGGTTGGAGATGACAATCAGGCGGTAGCCCGCAGCTTGCAGACGCTTCAGGCTGGCGGCAGTATCGGGGAAGAGGCGTACCTTGGCGGGATCGGCATTGTAGGGTACATCAGGTGTTAGGGTGCCGTCTTTGTCCAGGAACACGGCTTTCAGATTGGTCGTTGTTACGACGTCCTGTCCGCCAATGAACGGTTTGTCTAATCCTATGGCCATGACGTCTCGTTCATAGGAAGCACCATGACTTCCGGAATTACGGTTTCACCCGGCTGCGTGAGGACAAAGCGGACGGTATCGGCAACATTCTTAGGGTCTTGCAGGACATTGGGGTCGGTATCAGGGAAGCGCTCCATAATAAAGGCGGTACGCATGCCACCTGCCACTACAGCAGTCACTTTGACGTTCTTGCGGCGGCCTTCGGTATGCAGCGCGTGGCTGAAGCCGAGCAGGCCCCATTTGCTGGCATGGTACGGTGTCGCCTCGGTCCAGGCGCGCTTGGCGGCTGTGGAGGTGATGTTCACGATATGGCCGCTGCCTTGGTCGGTCATCAGGGTGAAGACGGCTTTGCTGAGCAGGAACGGTCCACGCAAGTTCACGGCTATCACCCGGTCCCACTCTTCGATTGTCAGTTCTTCGATGGGCTTGGTGACATCGGTGCCGGCATTGTTAACCAGCACGTCAATGCGTCCCAATTTGTCTTTGATGGCTGCCACGGTCTGTGCCACGCCGTCCTCGTCGGTGACATTCAACGTAAAAGCCTCGGCCTTACCGCCGGCGGCCTGGATATCCTTGGCAACGGTTCGCACCTGGTCTTCCTTTATGTCGCAGGCAGCAATAATGGCTCCGGCTTTGGCCAGGCTATAGGAAATCGCTTCACCTAAGCCCTGGCCAGCGCCGGTTACGAGTACTACTTTGTCGGTTAAGTCAGTTGATTGCATGGGTATCCTCCTTATTTGCGGTTAGGGCTGTGTGTCAGTAAATCGGCAAGCTCACGGTGGGTGTACTGGGTGGTGGCGTTGCGGGCTTGATCTTCCTGCATGATGCGCTGCTCTACCAGGGTGCACAGCGTGTGGACGATATTGAGCTGCACTTCCTGTATGTGGGTCGTCTGCTCGGACGGCACGACCAACGGGATGTCTGCCCATTTGACAGCCGGGCCACCGTCTTTGCCCGAGAACACGATGCAGAACATGCCGCGCTTGCGAGCTACCTTTAAAGCTTCGATGATGTTTGGTGATTTGCCGCTCGTTGTCAG
>DASPHS010000008.1:0-2675 GCA_035629475.1 Saccharimonadales bacterium (SeqCode) | reverse complement strand
GTGGTCGAATGCGATCCACAACTGGCAGACACGGCAGCGTTTTGCGAGCAATACGGCTTTGCGCCCGGCCAATCGGCGAACACCATCGTAATTGCCGCTAAGGATGATCCGGCCAAGTTGTGCTGCTGTGTAGTGCTGGCCACGACTAAACTGGACGTCAATAAAACGGTACGGAAACTGCTGGGCGTCAAAAAGGTGTCATTCGCGCCGCTAGAATTCGCCCGTGACCTTACCGGCATGGAAATTGGTGGCATTACTGCTGTCGGCATTACCGACATGCCTATCTACATTGACGCAGCGGTTATGGCCGTACCGGAAATCATCATGGGCGGTGGCAACCGCTCGTCAAAGTTATTACTGCAACCTACGGAGCTGGCAAAACTGCCAAATATGGAAGTGGTTGCGGACCTAGCGAAACCAAAAGATGCCTAGCTGATGCCCGTCTCGTCGGGCTCGTCCACATCTTCGGGGTCAATACCCGCCTCTTCTGTCTGACCCGCGTCATCAATGCCCGCTAACGCCGGGTCATGATTCACCACATTCGGTGGCAACGCTACCTCACCTGCTACGGGCAAATGACCGGTGTCTTCAGTGTTTTCTTGGGGGTCCATAGGACTGTCGCTCATGAAAGTACTCCTTGTTACGTAGTCTCCCTAGCTAATACTGCCCGCCGCTTCTGAGCAGCCTAAATTCTCACAGTGTTTGGAGTAAGTGCTGGTCTTGCACCACTTGCGTATCGAGCATTTTGTGGCCCACCGTCTCGAATAAAACCATGATTTGCATTGGCTCAATGCGCTGCACCACCCCGTCGCCCCACTCAGCATGGCGCACGGCGTCACCTTCGGCAAAGGGACTGGCAACAACTGGCTCGACCGCACTGGCCGGAGCAGGTGCGCTATCGTTATCGCAATGACCGCAAGCGGGGTCATCGTACTGCTCACCGAAATAATTCAGCAGAAATATTCGGCGGCAGTCTGACAATTCAGCATATCGGCGCATCATTTCCTGACGGCCCTGCTCATACTGCTTTTGGTCCTCTTTGCCACTCCCCGTCAAAAAGGCAGCCCGGCCCATGTCCTCGGAGCGGTATATAAGGATGCAGGTAGACGGGTCTCCATCACGGCCCGCCCTCCCAGCCTCTTGGTAGTACGATTCCAACGTGCCGGGAATATCATAATGAATGACGAAACGAATATCCGGCTTATCGATACCCATGCCGAAAGCATTAGTCGCGACGACCACCTGCAGCTGGTCCTGCATAAAAGCCTGTTGCACGCGCTCGCGCTGCTCTTTGTGCTGCTGCCCGTGGTAGTAATCAGCCGCCAAGCCCCACCTTTGGAGCCAACGGGCAATCTCTTCGGCCATGCCGGTCGTTGCCGTATAAATAATGCCACTACCCTGCGGCAGCGCCGAGGGTTGGTACCCCTGGGAAGGCGCTTCGAATAGCCGCTTCAAGATGTCGTGCTTTTCATCCTCATATGTCGCCGTGTGGACGGCATAAAACAAGTTTGGACGGTCGACGCCGTGAACAATAATCTTGGGCTGCTCCATGTGGAGCCCTTTGGCGATATCATGCAGCACGAACGTCGTAGCCGTAGCAGTCAAGGCCAGCAGCACCGGGCGCTGCAGCTGCTCAAAAAGAGGCGTGATGGAACGGTAGGCAGGGCGGAAATCGTGCCCCCACTCCGAGATACAGTGAGCCTCATCAACGACAAGCAACGAAACCTCCTGCCCTGCCAGCCAGGCAATGAACTGTTCATTTTGCAGCCGTTCCGGCGTAATGTATAGGAGTTTAGCCCTTCCCTCTGACACATCTTGTAACTGGTCCTGAATGGTAGCCTGGGTTTTGTGGCTGGTTATGATGCGCGCTTCCAGCCCTAACGATGCAGCAGCGTCTGCCTGGTCTTGCATGAGGGCGATAAGCGGCGAAATGACGACCGTTATGCCCGGCAGCAGTTGTGAGGTGAGCTGATAAATCAGCGATTTACCACCGCCCGTCGGCAGCACCGCCAGCACGTCGCTGCCAGCGAGCAAGGTGCGAATGGCAGCCTCCTGGCCAGGTTGAAACGCTGTATATCCGAGTTTTGCTAAGCTGGCGTCGAGCCGACGGGGATGCGCTGTGGCCATGACACCTGTCTCCATGGTTATGTTCGTTGTAGTATCTGTTTATGAATGCCGGTGCGGTGAGCTCATAAAATAGCTGTACCATAATTGCTTTAATCTAGAGGAACGTCCCCTAGGTTTTGTTAACGCCTGGCGAGCACGTACGTCCCAGGGTTGGGGCTGTTCGAGCTCTTCGTAATAAAGAGGAATATCCATGTACCGCTCCTGTGGACTTATCTTATGGTTACCTGTAGATAAGTTAAGCGGATAGTGACAAAAAAGGCTGTTAAATACCTCACTTCTACGGAGTAGGTAGCCAAATGTTCACAACTCTGGTGTGAGAATTTTTATAGTTCCTTCCCCTGTTTAAGCCAATACTACCAGGTAACTGCAATTGGTTTATACACGCCACGTAAATGACACAGGAAGCATTTTACATGATTAGGAATAGGATCGCACTGATTAGCGAACATGCTTCCCCATTGGCAGCCATCGGAGGCGTCGATGCTGGAGGGCAGAATATTGCAGTCGGCGAATTAGCCCAACACTTGTCCAACATTGGGTACGATGTG
>DASPHS010000007.1:0-9320 GCA_035629475.1 Saccharimonadales bacterium (SeqCode) | reverse complement strand
AAAGCCAGTACAGCAAAAATCTGCTCCTTACGCCCTCTCTATTTGTGATTCACTTTGATACGAGCGTGCCTGAGGGCGAGGGGAGCGGGTTGTATATGCAGCTAGAAGCTAAAGAACTGCATACGAGCGCAGACATACAGTGCGCGCAGGGTATATATGATACGAGTTTCTTTGTGCATCCACCGGACCACGAACCGTTCCGCGGTGTATGCCCGCAGCGGATGTATCAAGCGGTAGTGCAGCGGTTATGGTGCAACACGAGTTATGAACGGCATGGCCACTATATTGATGCCCGGCGTTCGCTGCCTTAGCGAACGGGGGTGATGGCGACGGTCTCACCACCGAGCTTTTTAGAGAGGTAACTATCGTGGCTGATGTACAGCATGGCGCCCTTGTACTGGCTCAACGCAGCTTCCAGCTCTTCGATTGACGGAAGGTCAAGATGGTTGGTAGGTTCGTCTAAGATGATGAGATTTGGCTCGTTGGCAAAAAGTTTTATAAGCTGCAGACGCGCCTTTTGGCCACCGGATAGGTTGCGTACAATGTGCTCGCGATCACCGTGGGGGTCAAACAGATAGTCGCCCAGCAGGCGCATGATGTGCTCGTTGTTAACAGGTAGCCCAAAGCTGTCGTAGATATGCTCAACGGCCGCGGCAAGTGTCATGTCGAGCAGCCGCTCATCAATTTCCTGTTCATAGGTGTTCATGCGCAAGTGTTTGTCGAGCCGGACAGCACCTTGAAGGAGCGTTGCAGGCTTGGCATCCTGCTGTGATTGCATAATGGTACGTACCAGGGTCGTCTTGCCGACACCGTTACGTCCGGCAATTTGAAAACGATCACCCGTCTCAACGTAAATATTAAGCGGCTCAAACAGGGGCTTATCATAGCCCACTTGCACATCAGTGAGCTTCAAAAGTTCACGGATTCGTTCCTGGCCTTGTATGCGTCGAATGCGAATACTGCGGGCTTTATGCTTCTGATAACTCTCTTCGGTGGCGGACTTAAGGCTCGCTACCGATTCTTGGTCAATCCAGAAGCTGGGCCGCTCAGCTTGCTGCAGTTCCTCGAGCTCCTTAACAAGACGGTTTTCAAGGGGTATGAAGGGGTTGGGTGTTTTGCTGGTACTGGCCTTCTTGGCGCGTACAGCCTGGATTTGTTTCTTCACGTTCGCGATACGGCGCTGCACCGTATCATACTCGTTTAAGTCAGCGGCTGTCCGTGACGCATTCTGCCGAATATAAGCGTCATAGTTGCCAGGGAAGTTGAAGGCCTTTTGGTCCTTAATCTCAGTAATACGGTCTACTTTCTGTAAAAGGTCGCGGTCGTGGGTAATGA
This sequence comes from Saccharimonadales bacterium (SeqCode), assembly GCA_035629475.1. Lineage (GTDB taxonomy): Bacteria > Patescibacteriota > Saccharimonadia > Saccharimonadales > UBA4665 > JARIHD01. The sequence continues at coordinate 7,985 of DASPHS010000007.1, read as the reverse complement.
CTACGACGGCGTGTTGGGTCTTTTCGAACCACTGGAGGAAAGCTGCCTTAGCCAAGTAGTCCATGTGGTTGGTAGGTTCGTCAATCAAAGCGAGGTCAGCATCAGAGTGCTCGACGCGGATAAGCTCAACAAATCGTTTTTGTCCGCCGGACAGACTCTTCATGGGCCGATCGGCCGCATCACCCAATTGGTAATCATCCAGTGAGCGCCGGACCCGATCTTCAACGGTGTAGTAGTCGAGGGTGCTGAAGCGCTCGAGCGCGTCGCTGTATTTTTCAATCTTTCGCAAATTATCGCCCATAGTATCAGGGTAGGTATCAAGAATATGCTTCAGGCTGGCGTACTCTGGCAGATTAGTGACAATGTAGTCCGCGACTGTCTGTTCGCCGACATCATGATGCTCCTGGGCGGTAGCAACCAGGCGGATGCCGTTTTTGAATGTTGTGGTTCCACCGAATTCTGTATCTTCACCGGTGAGCATACGGAAAAGGGTCGTTTTGCCAACGCCATTGCGGCCGATGATAGCCACTTTTTCGCCGGCTTCAATATGCAGCTGCAGGTCCGTGAAGAGCAACTTATTCCCAATGGATTTGTGGTCGATAGTAACGTGTAACAACATAGCGGTCTTTACAACCATACTAAACAAGGGTAATAAGTCAATTGTAGAAAGCGGGTGCGTAGCATCCAGCGGACTGGTATAGTTAGGGTATGGCATTATCCACACTCAAGGCTAAACTGCAGGCCGCTCAGAACACTATTACTCCGCAGAATCTCTACAATTGGAATAGGTTGCTGGCTGTCGTGCACGCAGTGCAGGGTATCGCTATCTTGCTGCTCAGCACAACCAAACTGTTCCCGGTCCAGACAAACTATCTGGCAGTAAATCCGATAGCAACCGAAATCGCTAAGGAGCCGGTGCTCACCAATGCAACGCAGCATCTTTTTGACCTTAATCTAGCGTATATTGTCGCCGCGTTCTTCTTCTTGGCTGCTATTGCCCATGCCCTTATGGCAACACTCTACCGCAAGCGCTATGAAGCTGACCTGAAACAGGGAAGCAACAAACTACGGTGGATAGAGTTCGCACTCAGTGATGCCCTTATGCTGGTAGCAATCGCCGTCCTATGTGGTGTGGCTGATATTTCCTTGCTACTTACTGTAGCCGCTCTGGCAGTCGGTACTAATCTGATAGGCCTGGCAATGGAACTCCGGCAGGTGAAGGGTAAGCCGAACTGGCTGCTGTTTGCCATAGGCGCTGGTGCTGGCCTGGTGCCATGGATTGTCTTTGCTATCACCCTTGCTGCTTCAAGTGCTCACGGTAACGGCTCTATTGATGGATTTGTATACTGGATATTCGGCACCTTATTCGTGCTCTTCAGCGCCTTTGCTGCAAACATCTACCTCATGATGAAAAAGATTGGCCCTTGGAAGGAATACGCCTACGGAGAGCGGATGTTTATGATTATCAGTGCCGTGGCTAAAACTGCACTGGCCTGGCAAATCTTTGCAGGGATACTTCGTCCCTAAGGTTGCGCGCTGCCAATGAGTACATTGATCTTCGACTTTGATGGTACGCTTGCTGATAGTTTTGAGCTGGTGGTCGAGGTGGCCCACGAGCTTACGGGTGTTCGAATGCGGACGCCTGAAGAAATAGCCGAGCTCCGCCGCTTGCCGCTCCTTACCGCCATCCATAGGATGGGTGTTTCATGGTGGATGGTGCCGCGCTTATGGGCGATATTCCGCAAGCGGATGTACAGCCGTATGCATGAAGTCAAACCATTCCCAGGAGTGCCGACTTTGCTGTCTGACCTGCACAAGGAAGGCCATCACTTACTTGTCATGAGCTCCAATCGCGAGCAGAACGTCAGGGCTTGTTTGCGTGCCCATAACCTCGAGCATTACTTTGGTGGGGTATATCATGGCAGCGTCTTCAACAAAGCCCGTGCCTTACGTCTTATTCTGCGCCGCAATAAGCAGCTTCCCGAGACCGCGTATTACATTGGTAACGAAATCCTGGACGTTGCTGCCGCACACAAGGTCGGCATGCAGGCTATTGCTGTTACCTGGGGTGGTAACGACAGGGAAGCACTTGAGTTAGCCAAGCCCGACCTGCTTGCCGATAAGCCGCAGGCTATTCGTGAGCTATTTGTGGACGGTACGGTATAATCCTTACATATGACTGAAGTTACAATTACAAAGCTCGTACACGGCGGGCAGGGAATGGGCGTGCTGCCAGACGGCAAAAAGGTGTTTGTGTGGGGCGCACTGCCCGGTGAGACCGTGGGCGTGCGTATCTTGAAGGGCAAGCGCTCTTATGCTGAAGCAATTGCCGAGACAATTATTACTCCATCGCCACTGCGCCTTGAACCACGGGAGCCTAACTACCTGGCTACGAGTCCTTGGCAAATCATTCCTTTTGCAGCCGAGAATGACTACAAGCGAATGATTGTGGAGGAATTGTTTACGCAGGCGCATGTATCGCTGCCGGCATTCACCATGACCAGTGCCGGTGATGAATGGCATTATCGTAATAAAATGGAATATAGCTTCTGGGGTGATGACGACGGACTGCACCTCGCCCTCCACAACCGCGGCTCCCACATGAAGACCATTGTGCAGGGAAGTGAACTGGCGCTGCCCGCTATCGATAAGGCCGCACAAGCTGTCTTGTCACAGCTGCAGCAGTATAATCTACGTGCTGGCGACCTCAAGACGGTTATTGTCCGCTGTGACCAACAGGGCAACGCGGTAGCTTCGCTCTTTGTAAAACGTGACACCTTCCACGAGTTGACCCTGCCCGCAGGCGTTCAGGGGCTGCGTGTGTATCACTCTAATCCTAAAAGCCCCGCCTCCGTCCCAACCCGTTTGCTGCAGGAGCTCGGCGATCCGCGTCTGACAGACACCTTGTTAGGGCAAGGTTTTACCTATGATGTCGATTCGTTCTTTCAGGTCAATGTGCCTATCTTTGAAAAAGCGCTGCAGTCCATAAAGGATCATCTTGTAGACGTACCAAGCGTAACTGATATGTACGCCGGAGTAGGTGGCATTGGCTTGAGTGTAGCCGGCAAAGCGGTGCAGCTGGTAGAAATTGACCCAGCGACAGTCGCCATGGCTCGTCTTAATGCCGAAGCAAGTGGTAAGTCAGCGGAGGTAGTCGAGGCACCGGGTGAGAAGGTCCTTGACTATATTACTGGCGAACAGCCCGTCATCTTTGATCCGCCCCGGGCCGGCCTGCACGAAAAAGTAGTAACCCGTACCTTGGAAGTGCTGCCAGAGTACATCGTGTACTTAAGCTGCAACCCCGCTACGCACGCCAGGGACTTGGCATATTTTCTGGATGCCTATGACATTACTGCCTTCGAAGCTTTTAACTTTTTCCCACATACGCCGCACATTGAGACACTGGCCGTACTTAAGCGTAAGTAATATACTGGTAGGGCTATGAATTATTGGAGGGAACGGAGCCAACCGTATATTGTTGGCCAAAGGGCACCTTTTAAGGTAAGCCGCAGTAAAATCGAGCTGTATAAGCAGTGTCCGCGCTGTTTCTGGCTGGACGTTCGATTAAAGGTCAAACGTCCCGAGGGCCCACCGTTCAATATCAATAAAGCTATTGATGGTTTGCTCAAGAAGGAATTCGATAGCTACCGTGCCAAGGGTGAACCGCACCCGATAATGGTGGAGTATGATGTGGCTGCCATTCCATTTACCCACGAAAAACTGGATGAGTGGCGCGAGAATTTTATTGGTGTGGCGTATGTCCACCAGCCTACTAACCTGCACGTATTCGGTGCCGTAGATGACGTATGGGTCAATGATGCCGGTGAAGTGATTGTTGTTGACTATAAGGCGACTGCAAAAGACAGGGAAGTGAGTATTGATTCAGCCTGGCAGATAGCCTACAAGCGGCAGATGGAAGTATACCAGTGGCTACTGCGTCAAAATGGCTTTGCTGTAAGTGATACCGGCTATTTTGTGTACTGCAATGGCCGGTTGGATTTGGACGGCTTCAATAACAAAGTTGAATTTACTACCAAAGTCATTCCCTATACCGGCAAGACGGACTGGGTTGAGCCGACCCTGCTAGAGATGAAGGCCTGTATGGATGGGGACATGCCGCCTGTCGGCAAGGCTGCTATGGGTGGTGAGTGTGATTTCTGTGCGTACGCCAGGGAGCGTACCAGGCTCACCCTCAAGGCATTGCAAGATGCCAAGAAAAAATAGTGGTATACTGGACAGAGATGAAAGCCTTAAAAGTACGCACTATTTCTCGTAGTTTTCGTTCCGGCATGTCCGGTTAGTATTATTTTCTTACACGCACTTTTTAGATAATCTGAGGACGAAAACATGATAGATATTCAATTTATTCGCGATAATGCCGAACTTGTGGCCGAAAAAGCCGCCCAAAAGGGTTACCCCGTTGATGTAGCCACATTAATCGAGCTTGATGAAGAGCGGCGTGCCCGCCTTATGGCGATTGAAGCCCTTCGTACGCAGCGCAATGAGAACGCCGCCAAAATGAAGGGCGGCAAGCCCGAGCCCCAGCTTATAGAGCAGGGCAAGCAGATAAAGGGCGCGCTTGCAGCAGCCGAGGCTGCTTTCGATACTCTAGACGCTGCCTATCAGCAGCAGCTGCGTGCCATCCCCAATATGCCGCTCGAAGATGTGCCGGTGGGTGCGAGTGAAGATGAAAACGTTATTGCCAAGACAGTAGGGGAGCCTGCTTCTTTCGCCTTTACTCCCAAGCACGAGTATGAGCTTGGTGCAGCAGACGCTCTTGACCTGATAGATAAAGAGCGGGCAGCCAAAATTGCGGGCAGCCGGTTCACCTATATAAAGGGCGGGCTTGTACGCCTGCAGTTTGCTCTCGTTCAGTTTGTGATGGACACCTTGGGTGACGAGCAGGTACTGCAAAAGCTGATTGACGCGAATGGCCTGACTATATCCGCCAAGCCCTTTGTTCCTATTATTCCGCCTGCGGTACTTCGCACTGAGCCCTATGTGGCTTCCGCTCGCCTGAACGCTGAAGATGTTACGTACAAAATCGAGCAAGATGACTTGTGGCTGAACGCAAGTGCCGAGCATACGCTCTGTACGATGTACTGGAACGAGATACTACCCGAGGAAATGCTGCCCATCCGTTATATTGGCTACAGCACAAGCTTCCGTCGTGAAGCAGGTACTTACGGCAAGGACATGGAAGGCATTTTCCGTATGCACCAATTCGATAAGTTAGAATTAGAGGTCCTTTCTACGGGAGAAACGGGCCTGCAGGAGCACAAGCTGCTGATTGCCGTTCAGGAATATTTAGTGCAGCAGATAGGGCTTCCATACCGTCTTATTCATAAATGTACCTTCGACATCGGTAAGCCCAATGCCAGTGGCTACGACATTGACTGCTGGTTCCCAGGGCAGCAGCAGTACCGCGAGACACATACCGCCGACTATATGACCGATTATCAGTCACGTGACCTCAAAATCCGCACACGCCGCAAGGATGGCTCGATAGAGCTGGTGCACACGAACGATGCAACCGGTTTTGCGCTCGGCCGCACCATGAAGGCAATCATGGAGAACTACCAGACCGCAGAAGGCCATATTGCAGTTCCTGAAGTGCTTCGCCCGTACCTGGGTGGACGATCGGAAATATAAACTCCCGAAAGGGAAGGAGGGTGTACATGATCAAACGGCTCGACATTTCCGGTAGACATATGGAGGTCAACGATGACCTTAAGAAATACGTCACCAAAAAAATAGGACGCCTTGATCGTTTTGTGCCGAGAGCAGCCCAGGAAAGCTTGCATGTTGACGTTAAACTCATAAGCAGTAGGGCCAAAGATAAGAGTGACCGCACCTGTGAAATTATCTTGCACCTGCCACAGGAAAATCTGACGGTCAAAGAGACAACTATCAATATCTACGCAGCGGTAGATATTGCCGAGACAAAGCTTCGCCAACAGCTCAAGAAGTACAAAGACCTACATACCAGCCCTCGCTTACACCAGCGCATGCTTGCCAAGCTCAAGCACCGCCCACTGCTCGAATCATAAAATACTACATGCATATTTCATGCCTGCACGCTTTGTTTAAGGGGTGTAGGTTTTTAAATGACTAAGCAAAAGCGCTAAGCAAGACATAAACTTCATTGAAATGCGAAAATGCGCTCGCGTTATCTGGGCGAGGTGCGCTACAATGAATCCCATACGCCGAAACAGACAGGGAGAGTAGACGACTATGATAATGAATGGCATTTTCAAAAAGGTCTTGGGGGACCCTCAAGCCCGGACGATTAAACGGCTTAAAAAGCGCGTACGCGATATTAACGCCCTTGAAGACAAATACAAGAAATTATCTGACACACAGCTTCGTGAGCAGACCGATAAACTGAGGAAGCGCCTCGAGAAAGAGTCATTGGACAAAATTTTGCCCGATGCTTTTGCTGTTGTACGCGAAACAGCTACCCGTACTATCGGTATCCGTCACTTTGACGTCCAGTTGATTGGTGGCATGGTCTTGCATGAGGGTAATATTTCTGAAATGAAAACTGGTGAAGGTAAGACCTTCGTGGCTACCTTACCGGTATACCTGAATGCCCTTACAGGCAAGGGTGTGCACGTCGTTACGGTAAACGAATACCTTTCACAGCGTGACGCCGGCTGGATGGCCCAGGTCTACCATTTCCTGGGTTTGAGCGTGGGTGTTATTATCGCCGATCACTCATTCATATATGACCCCGCATTTACGAACACTGATCACGAAGACGAGCGTTTCCGTCACCTGAAGCCTGCGTCCCGGCGTGAAGCATATGCCGCTGACGTTACGTACGGTACGAACAACGAATTTGGCTTTGATTACTTACGTGACAACATGGTCCGCGAAGTTGAGCAGCTACGTCAGCGCGAACTGCACTTTGCAATCGTCGACGAGGCCGACTCTATTCTTATTGATGAAGCCCGTACGCCACTTATCATCTCTGCACCAAGTGTTACCAGTGGTAGCGCGTACGCCCAATTTGCCAAAGTAGTCCGTCAGCTCAAGCGGGAAGACCACTACGAGGTTGATGAGAAGCGCAAGACCGTCATTTTAACTGATGACGGTACCGACAAGATTGAAAAAGCTCTCGGCATTAGTAACCTGTACGCCACAGAGAACATTCGTACCATTTACCACTTGGAGCAAGCTCTGCGCGCTCAGGCGCTGTTTAAGCGCGATAAGGACTACGTGGTCAGCAACGATGGTGAAGTGGTCATCGTCGATGAGTTTACCGGCCGTCTGTTGCCAGGTCGTCGCTACAACGAAGGCCTGCACCAGGCTATTGAGGCTAAAGAAGGCGTAGAAGTACAGCAGGAGTCTATGACTTTGGCTACCATCTCCTTCCAAAACTACTTCCGCCTGTACGAAAAGCTCTCAGGTATGACTGGTACTGCCATGACTGAAAGCGAAGAATTCCACATGATTTACAAGCTTGATGTCGTGGAAATCCCGTCAAACCGTAAAATGGCCCGCGAAGACCGCCCCGACCGTATTTACAAGAATGAAAAGGGTAAATTCAAGGCTATTGTTAACGAAGTAAAGATGCTGCACACCAAGGGGCAGCCAGTGCTACTGGGTACGGCATCTATTGAGAAAAACGATTCATTATCGGCAGCTCTCACCAAAGCTGGTATCCCGCACGAAGTGTTGAACGCTAAGAATAACGAAAAGGAAGCTGCCATCATTGCGCGCGCCGGTAGCAAGGGTGCCGTAACGCTTGCAACGAACATCGCCGGTCGTGGTACTGATATCGTATTGGGCGAGGGGGTCAAAGAGCTCGGCGGTTTGTTTGTACTGGGTAGTGAACGGCATGAATCCCGCCGTATCGACAACCAGTTGCGTGGCCGTGCTGGTCGCCAAGGTGACCCGGGTATTACACAGTTCTTCGTAAGTACCGAAGACGACCTGATGCGTATCTTCGGTGGTGACCGTATTGGTTCACTCATGAACCG
>DASPHS010000006.1:0-14982 GCA_035629475.1 Saccharimonadales bacterium (SeqCode) | reverse complement strand
TGGCAAGCTCTGCCCTGCTTGGTACATTGCTGATCTCATTGATTGTCGGCAATGCGCTGAGTGCGCTCCTGGATGGCACGCTTATGTCGTTCCGCAAGGGCCACTACATATTGCTGCGGGCCGCCATCGTGAATATCCCCCGCCTGGTACTGCCATTCTTTGTGGTGCATGCGGGACTGCAGGGCATTGTTGGCACCTATGTCATCATGCTGGCGCTCGGTGCGATCTATAACATTATTGTCATTGTCCGCCTGCTGCGGGGCGCGGCTTTCAAGCCACGACTCGATGAGCTGCGCGGCCATACATCATTTGCGGCCAGTAATTACTTTGGCGGCATGCTTGGCATTCTGCCCAGCACCGTACTGCCCATTCTGGTCTTGAACAATATCGGTGCGGCACAAGCCGCTTACTTCTATATGCCTATGCAGTTGGCAGCCTTTTTGGGCATTATTTGCAATGCCACCGCAACCGCACTGTTTTCGGAAGCCTCCCAGCAGGACAACGGAAAGCCCACGGTGCACCTAGCAAAAGCCATACGGCACATGTATCAGCTGCTTATACCGGCAGCGATCGGCTTGGCACTTGCGGGCTGGGGTCTGTTGCATTTGTACGGCCCCGCTTACGTCAGCAACGGCTATCTGCCACTGCTCCTGCTCTGTGCCGCCAGCTTATTCATTGGCATCAACTGGATTGGTGATACCTGGCTAAATATTCAAAAACGGTCCTTTGCCTACTTTGCTATGAATGCCGTCAACGCCATCTTGGTCGTGGGCACGGCGTTCATAACCGTACGACATGGCCTGTTAGCTTTGGCTTGGGGATGGCTCGCAGCGCAAGCTGCCTCGGCCGCTATCTACCTGGTGCTCTTTGCTCGGCCTCAGGTGCGCCGATTTATGACTCGGTCATAAACAGCAGCCGTCTGCGTGGCGATGTGCTGCCAGGCTAATGTAGCCGCATATCGTTTGGCGGCAGCAGCCATAGCCGCTCGCGCCGTATCGTCATCAAGGATTGTTGCAATTCCCTTACGCAAGCCAGCCGGATCGGCATGGTCATACAATACGCCGACTTCTGTTGGTATATCGGTCAGGGCGCCAATGTAGGGCGCTACGATTGGCTTGCCAAAGGTGGCAGCCAGCAGCACCGAACCACTCGTGGTTATGTCGGTAAAGGGGAATGCCGTGACGTCAGCTGCATTAAAGAAATGCTGCACCTCATCATCGGCAATAAAGCGATCGTAGAGCTTGATGCCCTGTGCTGCTGCCGCATCCAGCCCCTGCACACGCTGCTTAACGGCTGGGTCGTTGTGCTTGCCAGCTATCAGCAGGTACAGATTGGGATACTGCTGCCGGAGTGCAACATAGGCGTCAATAATGGCTGGGACGTTTTTGTAGGGCTGCACGTTACCAAAGAATGTTATAACGCGGGCATCACCTGGTATGTCCAGGAATGCACGGGCGTCCTGCCGGGAAACGACGTTCGGGTACACTTCGTCATAATTGCCGTGCGGAATCATCACACAGCCCTCAGTCTGCAAGCCAAGCCGTTCCATCTCGCTGATAGTGCTGGTACTGTGTACGATTTTGGTAGCAGCCAGGCGGGACAGACGGCGGGCGATATCCAGGTCGTCAGCGGTTTCTGTATTGTGCGGCGTAATATTATGCACTGTCCACACGACGCGCATGCCACTGGCGGCAATACTCCACAAACAAAGCCGGACAAACCAGTACGACAGGTGTCTCCGGAACGGAACGGGCATGGTAATGGCGAATGATGGCCAATGGATATGGAACACCCGCACGCCGCGCATGCGCTGCAGCAACAGCAACAATGGCAGCAACGGAAACGTATAGCGATTGATGTCCAGGTACCTAATGGCAAACTGGTCACGGAGTGCTGGCCGCCTGTACAACAGGTCCTGATACGGGTTTGTACCGCGGGGGAACACCAGCACTTTATGCATTACTTATAGATCTCGCTGGAACCGTTAGTGTAGATAGTATTCTTCTGCTCTTGCAGGAAGGTGCGCGGAAAAGCATAACTGATATTTTGGTTTTGATAGTAGTCGAATGCAAGGCCTTTATTGATATTGGCGTCGCCAGCAAATACATAGTGGTTAGGAGCGATCTGCGTTGGCAGCACACCCTGGTAGCGCTGGAAGCTTTGCGGGCTGGTATATGCCTCAGCGCGCAACGTGGTGTAACGGTCAAAGTTCACCGGTGTTCTATCGGGTGTTTCGGCTTCGATCCACTGCAATGCCTCTACCTCAGCATCCTTCACATAATAGCGGTCATTATAGGCACCCACTTGGCTGACATTCACGGAGGATACATCAAAGGCAACCTTGTTGGCCAGGCCGGAGGTAGCTGCAAAGTACAGCACCAGTACGGCAACCAGGGCGTGCGGCGTGAATCGCAGCAGACCTGCTTTGCCACGCACCAGCAGCACGATACCAACGATGGCGGGACTCAGTATGATCAAGAGTTGCTGGTATAAGCGTTCCAGGTTATAGTCTGCCGAAATAGATGGCAGGATAACCAGCGCCGCAAATACAATACCGCCCGTCACCGCCCAAATACCATAGTTTGGTGATATGCTCCCGCGCAGTGACAAAAACAGCAGATACAGCACGCCTACGACGGCCAGCAGCTTCACCAGGGCTGGGATGTAGGTATTGAACAGTGCGAAGATAACATCTTGTGACCGGTTGGTGATAGCTGGAGCTACCGATGACCGCAGTTCTGTAGACTGGTCAGCGGCAGCAGCGTATTGCTGCTGGGCGGGTTTTTCCTGGCTTAATTGCTGTAGCGTTTCAGCACCCCGCTGCGGCTCCTGGATACCAAAAGTCGTATTAACAAATTCACTGCGTGAGTTGGCGTCCAGAATAGTATTAACACTGGTCAAACTCTTCCATACACGCTCAGACAAGTTACCGGATGTGGCAGTAATCTGGCTGTTCCACAAAAATGAACTACACAGCAAGGCGACTACTAGCGGCACGCCCAAACGATAGAAGGCGTTGCCCGAAGTTATGGCGCCCGTCCGTTGCAGTAACCGCGCATATGGCACCTGCAAGGCAATGATCAGCACCAACAGCACCAGAGCGATATACGCCGTGGAGTAGTGCGACACAATCAGTGCCAAGCCAAAAATGAACAGCAGCACCTTCTTGGTGTTTGCGGTAAACACATCACTCAGCAAGGTCAGGAACAGCGCACCAAAGAACACCAGGGCTATCTGCTGCCTGATAAGTGCCGGGAACTGTATGATGAACTGTGCCTGCATTATAAAGAACAGCGCGGCCACAAAGGCATGGCGGCTGTTGCCACGCAGCAGACGGCGGGCGATGGCGAACACAAGCAGTGGCAGCATCCATAGCGCCGCTTGCAGCACAAACTTAAACAGATATTCTGGAGCAACCGGAATGAGCGCCTGCAGGAATGCCGGCAACAGCGTAATACTCAAACAAGCGTTGTACGCTGAATCCAGCAAGCCGGGCGTCCAGTAACCCTGGGACAGTGTGGCTTGGAACATTTGGTATTCCTGGTTGATGTCAAAACCGATCAGGTAATTGCTGCGGAGCGAAACGCCGAGCACCAATGCTACCGTGGCAAAGAAAAGGTACGAAATATAGGTAAACTGGTTGGCGTACTTCTTAAACCAGAGAATAGCCGCCGCATAGGCAATGATACCGGCTACGACTACCGTGGCAAACATACCGCTGCCGCCATTGTTCAGATTAAAGGCGCCCATGGCTGCCAGGAGCGGGAATACCGCCGGTGCAAGGGTCAGCAGCTGTGTCTTGCGACGCATGCCCCATGAAGCCTTAGCAACCATAAGGCGCGGGCGGTGGGCGGCAGCCACAAGCAATGCCACGAAGAAGGAGTCGTACAGTAACAGCGGCAAATGCCCTGCAAACACATCGTGGCGCACGACCATACCGATAGTGTTCAGCAGTACGGCAACACCAAGCGTCGCCAGCAAGCCTAAACTGATAGCGAAGGTGATCACCTCAATCGGATGTATCTGTTTACGGAGCGGCAAGAGTGTCAGGAGTAAATAGCCCGAGAGTGGCACCAGCACAGCCAACCACACCAAGACAGCAATAGTAGCACCGTTGAATGCGGCAAGCGTGCAGATATTCGCAACTACCAGCAAGAGTGCCGAAATGAACAAGATGGGCTTTTTCATCGCACATCTCCATACACCGTCAGTGTCCGAGCCACAACCTGGTCCCAGCTGTAAGCCTGCACGTCAGCCACGTTAGCCTGTGAGCAGCGTGCATACAATGCAGCATCGGTGGCCAACTGCGTTATGGCATCAGCAAAGCTGGTGGCATCCTGCGGCAGCAAGAACCCATTACGGCCGGTATGAACGGTATTACGCACCGCCGGTATGTCCGACGCAACAATGGGTACACCCTTGGCCATAGCTTCAATAATAACAGTGCCGAATGACTCTGCGCGGGAGGTCATCATAAATATATCTGCCTTGGCGTAGGCGTCTTCCAGGTGCTTGCCTGTTTTTAGACCAGCAAAAGTAACACTGCCGGTGAGGCCGCGCTCAGCAACAAATGCCTCCAGCTCCTGCTGCAACTCACCAGTGCCCACAATCGTCAGGTGTGCGTGCTTGATGCGGGCAGCAGCTGCAATGGCTAAGTGGGGATTCTTTTGCTTGGCCAAGCGCCCCACGAACAATAGCTGCAAGGGGGTGCCCGCCTGCTGCTTGGGCTTGCTGGCAATGGTGAATTCGGTTGCGTTAGGAATAACGGCAATGCGCTCCGGCTGTACGCCGAATTTGCCGGCAGCAATCGTACTATAATCAGGCGTCAACACGATGACCCGTGCCGCGTGGCGTAAGACCGGTCCCAGAAACAGCTTTTTGTACAGTGGCAGCACAGCCCCCATAAAGCCGGAAGCGTCAGCATCCATCCGGAAATGCGCAATGTACGGTTTGCGCTTGAGCATGCAAATGGCAGCGACGATTTCACCGACAAATGCCTGGGCGATATGCACATGGATAACCGACCGCTTGGTAGCCTGGCGCCATACATGGAATGGCAGTGACAGCATGAACGGTGTGTGTGCAAATTCAAAGCCACGCAGGTACTTGACCGTCAAATTACCTTCTTGGCTCGTCTGAGCTTTGCTACCAATAGCTGAGGTGAGCACCACTACCTTGTGGCCCTGGCCAGCTAAATGCTGCGTCAGCGAACGGACGCGCTGCTCCACACCACCTAAATGCGGCGGATAGTAACCCACCACCTGCACAATAGTGCGGTCCATGGCGGCTTGGTACAGACCCGTGGTGGTTGCGGCTATCGTCTGCCAGCTGTAGTGCTGGGCAAGGGATTGGCCGGCTGCCGCCAGCTTCTTGCGCGCTGCGGGCTGTGTGAGCATATGGCGCATAGCCGTGTGGAGTGCTTGGGCGTCTTCGGGTGGAATGATGTGTACCGCTGTGCCGGCAATAGCCTTCACACTACCCACATCAGTAGCGATGACCGCTTGGCCCATTGCCATGGCTTCGAGTACGGTCAGTGGAAAGCCCTCCCAGGCCGAGGAAAGTACAAATACATCGGAGTCCCGATGGAGCTGACGGATATGCTCGGGAGACTGGGCGCCAGTAAAGGTAACGATATCGCCGATACCAAGGCGTGCAGCCTGGGCGTTCAGTTCCTGCCGAAGACTACCATCACCAACGATCACCACACGGAAGTCATTGCCCTCCGACCGCAGCGCAGCAGCTGCGTCCAGGAGCAGGTCAAACCGTTTTTGCGCCTCAAGCCGCCCGACGGCTACAAAGGTGACGGGCTGTTTGCCGGCGTTACGGCGGGCAGCCTGCCAAAACGTGGTATCAACGCCATTCGGCACGAATACGGCCTGGCTTATGCCCGCCTGTTTGCAAGCTTGTACTTCTTGCTCACCCAGTACGATAATCTTTTGGTACGCTGCATGCTTAAGGAAAAAGCGCTCAAGCAGCCGCTTAACGAACGAATACCGCTTGTCGGGAAACGTCAGGCCGTGGCAGGTATGCACCATTGGCACGCCAGCCATGCGGGCAGCAAAAGAAACCGCAAATCCCATATCCGGTGAGTGTGAATGAATAATATCTATGTGCTTTGCCTTGATAATGCGGCGAGCATGCAGGAAGAATGATACAAGCGACAGGATGCGCGTGGGCGTTATGGCATCCAGGGCACTTGCGGTCTTTGCCCGGAAGCCAGCCTTAACAATATGGGCATCGGCAGGTATCTCGTCGCAATTAGAAGTGAGCACCGTGGTGACATGTCCGGCAGCAACCTGTTGTTTTTCCAGATTGGCAACAACAACGGCGTCACCGCCAAGCGCGGGAGGGTACTTCTTGGTGACGTGCAAGATGTTCATGATGCATATACCCCTTTGGCCTTAGCGGTCAGGGCCGACCAGTCGAACTGCCGGGCGCTTGCCCTGCTCTTGCGGCGTAAGCGTGTATCGTCTGCTTGACGTAATTTTTGGATGGCATCGGCCAGCTTGGCGACATCCTTGGGGAACAGCGCGCCATTATCACCAGGAGTAATCAGGTGGCGGGTGGCGTTGTCGCTATGATCGAGTGTCAGTACCGGTACGCCGCAGGCATTTGCCTCAAGGGCGACCATGCCGAACCCTTCACGCTCCGATGGGAGCACGAAGACTTTGGTAGCCTTTACAATGGCGTACACTTCGTCGCTCGCCTCAATGAATCCGGTCCATGTAATCTGCGACTGGATGCGCAGGCGCGTAGCCAAGGCGTGGAGTGCGGCGGCCTCTGGGCCATCGCCGATGATAACGCAGTTCAACATGACGCCACGCTTCTTCAGTAGGTGTACTGCGCGCAGCAGCATATCAACATTTTTGTGTGCCATGAGGCGGCCGACGTATGCTAGATCGTAGCTATCGGTACTTGGCTGGAGCTTGAGCATTGCTGCTACATCTATGCCGTTAGCAATGACCGTTACAGGCTGTTTTACCTGGAGCTCATCCTTCAGACGGTCGGCCGTTAATTCCGAACAAGCGATGATGTGGTCGGGGAGCATACTAGCCAGTTTTTCAACCGTATAGCCCACGAATCCCAGAGGTCCAAGATAAGTGTCCCAAGATTTCCGTCCCCATACTTCATGCCAAGTGGTATAGAGCGGCTTGCGCCGTATCACGGCAGCCAGCTTGGCCGGAAACAGTGAAAAGTACGGGAATCCGCAGCAGTCCATGACATCAAAATCTTCCTTCAGAAGCTTGATGCTCGCGAGGCCGAACAGTACGGCCTGCGAGATGACGCGCTTGCCGTTTTTGGCGTACAGCGGGCGAGCCTTCATGATGCCGTGGAGCGTCATCCCATCGTACTCAATCACGCTGGGGCCATCCCAGAATTGCATGCCGTACCAATGGACGTCATGACCGCTCTGCGCAAGACGCCGGCCCATTTCATAAAAGCGCCGCTCTGCTCCACCCTTTACGAATGGGTAGATAGCGTCGTAGACCAAGGCAATTTTGAGTGGCTTGTTCTGACTAATCATTATTTTTGTCCAACCAGTATTGTATGACTTGTGACTGTGGACGCAAGGACGTATTTCCCTGACGCTTACTTTCAAAGCGAATAACTACCTGTACGGCACTGGATGTAGGGGTGTCGGTTGTGACAATGGGAACTGCAAGGCGCTTGGTCTGCCCTTGTTCAAGGATAAGCGTCCCCTCTGCCAGCGGCGTGCGGCCGCCATCCGGATATTCAGCCTGATACACCGTGTAGGCATAGCGCGTGGTACGGTGCTCCTGGTTACCAACACTAAACAGGACTGTCTGGTTACCGGCAGGCACCGGAGGCACCGGCAGCTTGCTTGGCTCGCTGAAATGCAACGTCGTAAACGACTCAGGCTGCGGCAACAACTTCCAGGCGTCCAACTGGCGCGTGACAGGACCATGTAGCAGCACAAATAAAAGGACGACCGCCACACTGACTGCAGTCACTTTTACGTACAATGCACCGTGCTTTTTCCGGTCTGCTTGCATATTCCTACGACAACTCTCTACGCTTATATTGTAACTTATCAATATTATCGCATAATATTGACATAATTACTAGTATAAATTACTGCTGTTATTTGTGCCCTGGCTTCACCCCTATTCTACCAGATAGCTGTTGCAAAACTAACAATATTTATTGCGCTTGCGTTTTGGATGTAACTTCCTGTAAATTAATCAAGTCATAGCGAAAAGAGCCAACAACTCCACACCGCCACGGTGTGGTAGGCTTAATTTTTTGTTTTTTAAAGGAGGGTCCAAGCACCATGGCACGATTACCAGTACCGGGCAGCGACGAGAACGAATGGGGAGATGTACTCAACGAGTACCTGAAAAAAGAGCACAATACGGACGGTACCCATAACCTTCCAGCACTGCTCCAAGTACCTGCCGTAAGCGGCAAGGTGCTTGCATCCGACACAGGCAGCACCACCGGCACCGCCTGGCAAACTGTCACCAAGGCCAGCGTTGGACTTGCGCAGGTTGACAACACATCTGACGCAGATAAACCAGTAAGCACGGCTCAGCAAGCAGCCATCGACCAAAAAGTCAGCAAATCGACGGCCGTAGCACTGGCCGTCGCACTTTAAGGACATAGAGTACATCCATGAGACAAATAATCCGCAACTACACGTTCAACAAAACGGCAAAGACTATTACCTTCAGCGATTTCGCGAGCATCAGTATCGACCGCCTGCAGCTGGTTACCAATGTCACGTCAAATATTATTATCTACCAGTTCAACGAGCCAGCATTAGGCGGTTCGGCCAGCGGCAATGTACTGACCCTCAACTACAATACGGCAGCTATGTCCAACACCGACAAGCTCCAAATCATCTATGATTGCGCCAATGGCGACCCGTTATATGATGCAACACCAGCCTCATCTACCGTCGAAGGAAACGTCAGTGCCGGAGCGCAGGACTCAGGTAAACCCGTGAAGGTAGGCGGCAAATACAACGCAACGCCATTTACCATGAGTAACGGCCAGCGCGGTGACCTACAACTAGATGTGCATGGCAACCTGAACGTCAACCTTGCGACAGCCCTCGTTGCCGAAGACCCCACGAACAAAGCATTCCGCGTCGAAGGCTACAATACTGAACTCACCAGCTTGAGCGCCAGCGGCATTAACAGCGACCTGGTGCCGAGCACCGATGTCAGCAACCTTAGCTTCATGTCACTACAGGTGACAGGGGCATTTGTTGGTACCTTCCAGTTCCAGACAAGCAACGATGGCAGCAACTGGATCAACTTCCAGTTGCACAAAGTGGATGCCAGCACGTCGTCAGTCACTGGTGCAGCAACAAGTCCCGGTTTCTTTACGGGGTACGTACCAGGGCGCTTTGTACGGGTCCGCAGTACAGCATACACCAGTGGTACCGCCACAGGAACGGTAGAATTCTACAGTAACGCCCGGGTAAACTCGGTTATTGGCGCTACTCAGCAAGGTGCCTTCAACACGAGCGTCAACGGTGCAGCAACGGTGACTACCGTCTCAGTCAATACCAGCTCTACCAACGTACTCAATGCTAATGCCGGACGGCGGGCAGTCATTTTGTCCAATGTAGGAGCTAACAACATATACATTAACTTGAGCGGCAGCACTGCTGTTGCCACCAATATGCTCATTGCACCGAACACCACCTTCCAACTCGACCGCTATGTACCGACCACCGCCATTACCGCTATAGCAAGTACCGGCGCAACCAGCCTGTCAGTAACCGAGATCGTATAACATGGGGAGTTGGTACGGCGGCATCAACTACAACTCCAATACGGGCAATACCGACAATAGCTTTATTGCCGACATGCACTACCTGAAGTCAATGGGTATTACCAAGGTGCGGCTGAATATACCCGACTACACCAAGACGTCACAGGTGGCTACCTATCGGAACTACACGGTCATCGCCCTCTCAATGGGTATGTATGTCATTTATGGGGTGACGCACCCCAACAATATCAATGCCGGTAAATGGATCACTGCCAGCCAGTGGCCCGCCTACGTCTCGGCAGTATTGGCAGAGGCGGCATGGGCAGCCAGTCTGGACACGCCTGACCTGGAATTTCAAATTGGTAATGAATTGGAGCGGCAGCGGTACGTCAAGATCACCAGCTTGACGCGCTCGGGCACAACGGCAACCGCCCAGACTGATTATCCGCACCAGCTGCAAAACGGTTCGACCGTCGTCATCCGGTTCGCGACACCATCGGGATACAACGGCACCTACGCCATTGCCGTCACCGGGCCTTCGTCGTTCACCTTCACCGTCAGTAGCAGCCTTGCCACGCCCGCCGCTACAATCAGCAGTAGTTACGGTATCAACGCGACCGATATCAGTGACATGGGAATTGTTACGGCCATCAAAGACCTTGCTGTATCAGTCAAGGGCGTGTTCCCTGGAGATACAACCTATTCAGTACCCGCAGGCAGCCCAGATGCCTACGGCAACTACGGAAATATACCAGACCATTGGGCAACCGCCGGGGTGAATGCCGAAATAACCCGCCTCGGATTCAACCTGTACGAAAGGAGCGATACCGAATTTGATAAGATCTGGGGAATCATCGCTACAGCATTCCCCGCCAACAAGGTCCAGCTGACCGAATGGGGGCTCGACTCCAATAATGGCCTGGTTGCTGCACATAACGACGAGTTCTTATACGCCACTAAAATGCGCCAGCGGCTTGCTCTCTTCAAAAATCATGGCATTCCCGCGTACTTCTACAACTTCAGTGACCCCACCGACGCTTTTGGTATGGTGCTGGGCAACGGGGGCTACCGGCTGGCCTGGGCCGATCAGCTCGGTCTGCGGCCATGGTCATGGCCAGGACAAAGTACCCTCCAGCGTGATGCTGCATCACGCATTGCTGCCGTCACCCGCATGCCCATTACTAGAGACGTCTATACCGGCTAGCTACGCATCCAACATCGTCGCTATACTTTTTTCCGTATTTACCTTGTCATACCGCTCGTGTATATTGTTGGTTTTGAGCATAAGCAGTTCCGCGTTTCCCACATGCAATTGCTTCTGCACAAAAAATGACAGCACAACGCAAACAACGTAATAGTCATGTTGCCCGGCAGCAAAGGCAGGTACTCTATGGTCAAAAAATACGCACACTCCTGTATAACCGGATACACCAGCTGGCAACCGCCCTTCGAGCCGCCGTTATGCCGAGGGAATATACCCCTTCTGAATCATCCACATACCGACGTCCACTGTTCGCAGCAGTCCCACACCCTGCTGCTCCAGGCCTGCCTCGTGCCGCAGCGACCGTACTGCGGCCACATGCTGCGGGTCCTGAAACCATGCCCACATACACTCCCACACACTATCGCCCCGTTCTATACCCATATACTTCTTTATTTCAGAATCGCCTATCGGCAACAAATGGGGCCGCTTGCGCCCTAACAGCTTGAAGGCAGTTACCGGACCAACATTCTCGACGCCGCGTATCAGGTTCCAGAGCTTATCAGCGGGTGACGAACGATTGATCTGGGAGTGCGTTGCAGCGTGCAGCGGTACATCAGCGGGAACGCGCCCCAGCAGATACTCAGCATTGGCCTGCAGGCGAGTGTCCACGGCATAGGCTACGCTGATAATCCCCACTTGCGGCTTCATGCTCAGCAACCCCAGAGCTACAAAATCATCCGAGGTAAACTCATTCGCAACTTCCGGCCGGTAACCACCACCCTTGAAAGTATCAAAAAGGCTACCGCTAAAACGGGGCCCGCTCGTCAGCCGCTCGTGGTAATAGATTTCCAACCCACGCACTGCCAGCTGCCGGTCACGGTCAGCGTCAACCAGGGCATCCAACTGATCGTGCTGGAGCGCATACCGCTCCTGTAATCCTTGGAGAGTGTTCATATTACCACCCTAGAACGGACGGGTAATGTTATAAGCAAACGTATCCTGTTGGTAGTTACTGATACCCTGCAGACCAATGGTACTTATCTCGGTGGCTACGATGGGGTGCAGGAGTTCGGCAACCCGCACTTTCTTGTCATCTACCGTAGCTTCGGGGTCAGGAAAATGCTCGGTGGGTGGCTTGAGGCCCCTAAACAAAATCGAGTCCCGGTAGGCGGCGGTAACGAACCGGGCGGCCGGGCGACGCAAGGCGTGCGTTGTAGCCATGGTCAGCAGATACGCCTCCTCGTAGGTGCCAGTACTATCGGCTATACCGTCTGATAGATATGCCTCGGCGGTAGGTGCCGTGCCGTGACTCAATGGCACGGGCGTACGCTCCAGGCGTGCGCCATGCTTCCCCAGGCTCAGCTGTTCAACGGTCGATAAAAAGCGGTCCCGGCTGAGACCAAAGACAAAGGGGATAAACGTAGGCAGGTTTTCGTGCCTGATGCGAGGTAGTCCATGTTCGTCGGTCAGACGGTTATGGACATCTATGGTCCGCCGCACCTGACGCTCAGCACGGACGCCGTCGAGCTGACAGGACACAAAGTCATCCCAGCCCATTTCCCTCTCCTGCAGATTAATGAGCGCCCGATGCCCCATAGCGGCCGTACTGGCAGAAATACATTCCGGCACCATACCTACGGCGGCCATAAAAGGATTGATTAACTGGCTGGTAGCGTCGTGCTCAAACTGTTGGGGTGCTTCGGGATGTGACATAAGACCGTCATTATAAAAGACTACAGGCCATCCGTCCATTTTAGCTTCATAAGGGGCGTACTGGTTATACAGCGGTAAGCGTATCAATACAGGTGGCGGCGGGAGCCACCAGATAGAGGGAGCCCGTGACTACCAGCACCGCCTCTGACCGGGCCAATAGCGCTTGGATAGCCTGCGGCATATCGGGAATAACCTCTGAATCAATGGCGTATTTCCGGGCGGCGGCCAGCAGCGTCACTGCCGAGCGCGAAGGATGCATACCTGCCAATGCTGCAGCCGGGATGGTTGTAGTGATGACATGTGACGCGATGTGCTGGAATGGCGCCAGCTGGTCCTCGGCGTTGCGGCCAGGCGTCTCGGCGAAGGCAACGACTGCCGCCACCTGGCGCGCCGGATAGCGCTCGGCAATACTGGCTAGCAGCGTCGTGAGCTTTTGGCCGTTATGGGCGCCGTCAATAATAATCGTCTTGCCCTTCCAGCGGCGGACTTCCATCCGGCCAGGAATGTATACGCCAGCGGCCTGGCGCAGCTGCCGGTCCTGCAGGCCCGGAGCACCGTCCCGCTCCAGCACGTACTGTACGGCTTGCAGTGCCAGGTGGCTGTTTCGGCGCTGAAAAGCCGGCAATTTCTTGAAGGCAGGCTCGGTGTAGTGTGGCTGCAGTATGTGTAAATCGGCATGATACTTGCGGGCAGCCGCCTGTATGGCATCAATGATTACTGCATCTTGTTTATAGCAGAACACCGCGTTGTGGCGGCCAATGATACCGGCCTTCTGCGCAGCAATCTCGGGGAGGGTAGCCCCGAGCACCTGCACATGGTCATAGCCGATATCGGTTATCACGCACACTTTATCGGCACGTGTCATGACGTTCGTCGGGTCAAGCAGGCCGCCCATGCCCACTTCGACGACGATATAATCCAGCCGCTGCCGGGCAAACTCCCAAAATGCAAAGGCATACAGCAGCTCAGCATATGCCAGCTGTACCGCACTCTGCTCCACTACATCCAAAAAGATACCAAGCTCCGTGCAGAACTGGCGCTCAGGCAGTGGCTCAAGGTCAATCTGGACCCGCTCGTTCAGGGTACGGATATGCGGCGAGGTCAGCAAACCGACGCGTTTGCCTGCCGCTCGTAACAAGGCTGCCGTGTAATAGGCCGTAGAGGTTTTGCCGGAGGTACCGGCAATATGAATGGCGGGCTGCTTGTCTTGCGGGCTGCCTGCAAACTCCATAAAGCGCTGCACGTGGTCAAGCGTGTACGGTCGCTTGCCTGACCCCTTAAGATTGGAGGGCCAATACGCCTGGAGTACCGCCTCTGCTTCGCGGAATGTACTGATCTGCATACCGTATACCTATGCGCCGTTGATCAGATATTTACGTAGATAGAAGCCGCCAACGATAACCCCGGCTGCCAAAGCAATAATCAGCAGATACAGCAGCACATTCAGTGCGTGCAGACGCCCCACGGAACGCAGCTGCATGCTGTTGGCTGACATTTCCATGCGGTCAGTCGTCGACAGCGTAACCGGCTGGGGCTTGGTGTCGGCTGGTGTCGGTTGCTCGGCACCTTCCTCGGTTTCGGCAGGCGGATCGGGTGGCAGTATAGTGGGCTGCTGCGGTGCGGGCGCGGCGATATCAGCCGCTCGTGATGGCGTGGTAGATGGCGCAGTCGCCGGGACGGCAGATGGAGCTGTTTCGACGGGCTGCAACAGCGCTGCTGATTCAGCATTTGGTGATGCGGTTGGCGTCACGACTGAGTTCGGTGGTGGCGTAAGTGCAGGCTGGCCCGGTGGTGGCACTGGCTGATCAAACGGCACCAGCGGTGTCGCATGCGCAACAGGTGGCAGCGGGTCAGCAGGCACTTCGGGGATAGGTTGCGGGGCAGGCTCTGGTGCGGGAGGAATCGGAGTCGGATCTGGCGCCGGCGGTGCTGGTGGCGGAGCTGGCGGCTCCTGCAAAGACACCACTATTTCCTCTGACTCTTCCGGGGCGGGCTCTGGTGGCGCTGGTGTTGCGGGTGGGAGCGGCGCAGATGGCTGCGCAAAAGCACTGACAGGAATGGCAGCATCGGCATGTGGTGGCAGTGGAGACTGCTGAGGAATCGGCTGCGGTTCTTCGACAGCTACCAGGCCTAGTTCCTTAATCTCATCGGGCGTGAGCGTACGGCGAGGAGCCTGCGGCTGTGGCGGTGCAGGCTGAGAAGGAACCGGAGGCAACTGCTGCGGATTCATATGCACTTAAGTATTACTGATACTGGCAGATAGCACAAGCGTCTTACACAAACATACCCCTGGTGCGTACCAGGGGTATGAGTGCAGTTTA
>DASPHS010000005.1:0-3789 GCA_035629475.1 Saccharimonadales bacterium (SeqCode) | reverse complement strand
AACATCGACAGTCAGGTCTTTTTCGGTGCGAAGAATAATGCTGAACGGTTCGCTAATCATGGCTTCGTCTTCGACGAGCAATATTTTATACATGGAGTTCCTTTTTGGGTATATGTATGCTGAATGTTGTTCTCTTGCCTGGTATCGAGGTGACGCTAATAGTGCCACCGTGCAATTCAACGACTTTACGCACCCAGTATAACCCCAGGCCGCTCCCCGAAACACTTTGCGTCAGTTCGTTGGGAATACGGGTGAACTTTTCAAATAGCTTCGGTATGTCTTCCTGGTCGATACCAACGCCGTTGTCAGCTACTGCTACCGTCAGCCCCGTGTCATCCACCGTAGCCTTGATGGTAATTTTGCCATGTTCTGGCGTGTATTTGCTGGCGTTATCGATCAAATTCTCCAGTACCATCCTAAAGCGCGTTGGGTCGATGATCGCTTTCGGTAGCGTGGCGGGCAGGTGCCGAGTAACTGTTTGCTTTCGGGCTTTAAAGGAGTCTATCTGCTCGTCCACAATATCGGTAATCAGGTCTCGGAGGTCTGTCGGTGCTTTATTCAGTACAATCTTGCCGGCATCCAGCTGGGCTACCTGTAGTAGGTCATTTACGATCTCAATCTGCCGGTCATTACTTTCATATGCTTTCTGCAAGTAGTCCATTTGCAGGTCGGTCAGTGGTCCCGCGTAGCCATCCTTCAGCAGGCTGAGGTACTGCTTAACGCCAGTGGCAGGGGTGCGCAACTGATGTGAGGCCAGAGACACAAATTCGTCCTTAGCCGCGCTCAACATCTGGAGTTCTTTGTATGAAGCTTGCAGCTGCATATTGGTATCACGGAGCATGTCTTCGTACTTCTTGCGCTCGGTCAGGTTGCGGGTAACTTTGGCAAAGCCCAGGTGTTTGCCCGTCTTCTTGTCGTACAGGGCGGTAATGATCACATTGGCCCAAAACCGTGAGCCGTCCTTACGGAGCCGCCAGCCTTCGTCTTCAACGCGCCCTACGGCCTTGGCCTGCTCTAATTCCCAGGCGGGTTTGCCGTTATCGGTGTCGACTTTGCTGTAAAAGGTCGAAAAGTGTTTGCCGATAATTTCATCGGCGGTGTAGCCCTTAAATTTCTGGGCGCCAGGATTCCAGCTGGCTACATGACCGGTTTCGTCCAGCAAGAAGATAGCGTAATCCTCGATAGTTTCTACCAATAGTTGGTAGCGCTCTAGTTTTTGCAGTGCGTTTTCATCAGCAAAAATATGTGCAGATTTGTCCATCACCGTATCCTCCGATTGTATGCTCCAACAGTAATAGATTATGTAGGCTATATTGTATCATCTGTTGCAAGTGGGCGCTGATAAGGGTTCGCCGAAAGGCGCCAGGTTAGGGTAATACCGCCAAATAGCCTATACTAGGAGTAAATAGGCGGCCACCCAGGCAGCAAGTATCTAAGAAGTAAGAAGATGGAGTACGACAATGTCTAAAGGCCAAGACCGCAAAAAGGCAGTAAAGAAGCCCAAGCAATCCAAAGTACAGGGTTTGTAATGGCTACCGTCAGCAAGAAACGAATTGGTTTCCTTGAATCCGAGGAAGGCCAGGAGATTCAACGTCAGTTACAGCACATGGCCGCGGACGCCGGGTACAATACGACGTCCAGTTTTAGCACCAACAGCACACAGTATCCGGATAATCAGATACCTTTTGTTGAAAGGCACATGCAATACTTGACCGCTCATCCCAGCCTCGAGCCTGCACTGTACCTCAACAACATCCGCCTCAAAACTCGCATTCGCCGGTAGCAGCGCAAACGGCATACTTTGCTGTAAATAACACCCGCATGTTCGCAAAAGGTGTGGCACACAACAGCGGCGCCGTTTGCTACACTGAAATCAGTGCAACAACACACAAACTAAACATAACAACAATTCTTGACAAATAGCAATTATTGTGTATAATAATAAGTGTTGTGATCACAAACAAAAACCTATAAAAACAAAACAATTTAGAAAGGAACACCCTAGTGCAATCTAAGAGTGGGCTTGCATTTGAATTGTCTCCAACCAGGGATAAAAAGATCCTCGGTATAGACAAATGGCTTTCGAAGGCCTAATTACGAGTAGACCTTCAGAAGCAATACTATAAAGAATAAGGCTTGGAATAACTCCAAGCCTTATTTCGTGTTAACTCAGCCAGTTACACGCCTGCCGGCATGCTCTTCGGAACGTCGTTATGTGCCGGGCCGGTATGTTGCATTTCTTCGTTGCCGGCACTGCCACTGTCAGTATCGCTCGACTGTTTGCCGGTGTTGCCATCACGAGCGAGCTGGTCAATTATAAATTTATCCGTCATATAGATTGCATTCCTCCTTACGTTAGTTTGCATGGTTTACTATGGACCACGATTGCAACAGGCGCTATGAAATACCAGACAGCGCGGTCATGCTGTACCGGCCGATAGGTCGGGTGTGTCTTTTTTCATTGTTTTAGTATGTAACAGGTGTAGACTGAGTGAGTATAAGGAGTACGCGAATACTATGAAGCGTTTACTGGTATCTTTAGGGCTGGTCATCATGGCGACTATTTCGGGTGTCGCTTTTTCATTGAATCCTAACGGGGCAACTGCCTTGCCTGATAACCGCTACGTCGCACTGGGTGATTCCGTGGCGGCTGGTCTGGGGCTGAGTGGCAGCGCCGGCGATGCCACCTGCGGGACTTCCAGCCAGTCCTACGCGTATAAGGTGGCGCAAAGCCAGGGACTTACCCTGGAACATGTGGCCTGTACCGGCGCAAAAGCCGATGAGGGTTTGTATGGTCCACAAGAGGTCAAGGGCGTTGATTTGGTGCCCCAGCTCGACCAAGCCTTCGCCCCGGGTGTTCCCCAGGTTATGACCATAACCATCGGCGCCAATGATCTGCGGTGGTCGCAGTTTGTACGTGACTGCTACGTATGGAACTGTGGGTCAAGCTGGGATAATGTCCGGGCCCAAGCGTATTTGCTGGACCTGCGGTGGGAGCTGTACCAGACCTTTAAGCAGATAGAATCACGCAGCAACGGCGTACCGCCCCAGGTGTATGTCACGGGCTATTTTGACCCCGTTGCCGGCCAGACGTGCGCCGCGCTGCCACGCGTAACCGCCACCGAATCCGCTTGGCTGAGTAACCAGGTCAACCAACTGAACCAGGTTATTCGTGAGTCAACGGCAGGGTACGACTTTACTACCTATGTGCCTGTCAGTTTTGCTGGCCATGAACTCTGTGCAGCCGAACCATGGGTGCAGGGCATGAACGACGCGGCACCGGTCCACCCCACCGCGAACGGCCAGGCAGCAATTGCCGATGCGGTTATCGCAGCCATGGGGCGCAGTGGCAGTGCCGATCCTGGCGTATCAATCTTTGATTTATAGCAAAAGCACCGCCATACAGGCGGTGCTTTTATAGAGACCCAAGAACTATTTGGTTGTTTTAGGGGGAGTCGCAACGGGACGGGTAGGTGCCTTGTTGACGACCAGGCTGAATAAGAGAGCCCAGACGATGGCGTTAATACCAAAGATAGCTAGCCCGGCAAAGCAGACGCGCAAGATGGCACGGCTGGCGTCGTAGTCCAGCAGGCTCACCAGCCCAGCGATTACAACACCTGCAATGCTGACGATCAAGTAGGCATGCTGCAGTTTAGCGCGTTCGTCGTACTTGGTATTCCAATCGGCAATCAAATCTTTCAGTGTCTGAATCATAAAGTATATTTTAACATAATAACTACCATAATGTCAATGCCTCTTGAGATGAAGCTGTACATTAGCTGGAGGCGA
>DASPHS010000004.1:0-5105 GCA_035629475.1 Saccharimonadales bacterium (SeqCode) | reverse complement strand
GGCACCGGTCCACCCCACCGCGAACGGCCAGGCAGCAATTGCCGATGCGGTTATCGCAGCCATGGGGCGCAGTGGCAGTGCCGATCCTGGCGTATCAATCTTTGATTTATAGCAAAAACACCGCCATACAGGCGGTGTTTTTTATAAAAACCCAACAACTATTTAGTTGTTTTAGGGGGAGCCGCAACGGGACGGGTAGGCGCCTTGTTGACGACTAGGCTGAATAAGAGAGCCCAGACGATGGCGTTAATACCAAAGATAGCTAACCCGGCAAAGCAGACGCGCAAGATGGCGCGGCTGGCATCGTAGTCCAGCAGGCTCACCAGCCCAGCGATTACAATACCTGCAATGCTGACGATCAAGTAGGCATGCTGTAGCTTAGCACGTTCGTCGTACTTGGTATTCCATTCGGCAATCAAATCTTTCAGTGTCTGAATCATAAAGTATATTTTAACATAATAACTACCATAATGTCAATGCCTCTTGAGATGAAGCTGTACATTAGCTGGAGGCGACCGGCAAAGTGTATTTGCTGTCAACTATTTCACAGCAACCCACCAGCTAGGCAGGGTACTGTAGATGTATCATCAACGTAACGGGAGGCACACAGTATGGCAAAAGCAAAGCCAAAGAAGCGCGGTCTCGGTTCTGATTCGATTGACGAGAAGACAAAGCACCGCATTCAATCTATGGGCGGTAAGGCCAGCCACGGCGGCGGCCGAAAGAGCGCATCCTAACTCTCTTCCTAGCATAGAACCAATTTACACCCCACACCCAAAACTTATTGAAACAGAGACTTACCCCGGTCTCTGTTTTTTAATGGGCTGGCACGGTATTATGAGCATATGAATATAGCAGTCGTGGGGGCGGACGGTAGGTCCGGCAGGGCATTTATAGACTGTGCAGTGCAGGCCGGACATACGGTCCGTGCTGGGTTTATGCGTGGTAGCATACCGGCAAGTGCCCAGGTAGTACCCATGCACTGTGATGCTACGGACGCAGATGAGGTCAGCCGGCTGGTAGAAGGTGCGGATGCGGTAGTCAGCCTTATCGGTCACGTAAAAGGCTCACCAGCCGATGTCCAAACCAATGCCATGCAGACGATTATCGCAGCCATGCACGCCCATGGCTGTCCACGGCTGATAAGCCTTACCGGAACCGGTGTCCGCTTTCCGGGGGACCGTATTACCCTGGTTGACCGCCTGCTGAACTGGGCCGTAACAATGGTTGACCGGCCACGAATCGAGGACGGGCGCAGGCACGCCGTATTACTACAGCAGAGCCGCTTGGACTGGACGCTCATCCGAGTACTCAAGCTCATGGACAGCCGGCCGAAGCCTTTTACCCTGAAAGCACACGGCCCAACCAAGTGGTATGTATCGAGGGTTGATGTTGCAAAAGCAATTCTTGAGGTGTTGGAACGGGGTAATTTTGTGGGAGAGGCACCCATCATCGGGACATTTTCTAAAAAATAGTACTTACTTTTGTTGTTGATACGACTATACTTATGCTTATGAAAGACATGCTGGGCACCTTTGTAGAACGCTGGGAATTTACACGGGGCGAGACGCTCGCTATCCTGGACAACCTGACTGATGAGCAACTGCACTTTAAGCCACAAGGCCGCACCTGGAAACCACTCTATTGGCAATTCACCTGTGCTGCTCGCACCCAGCTGGTCTATGCGCACGCTGTCGCTGAAGGCAAAATGGATTTCAGCCTCTTCCACGACGATAAAATGCCGGGCAAAGATGACTATACGACCAAGAAGGACATCAAGGCTTTTCTGGACTATGCCGACAAGCACTGGCTGCAGGCTATCCACCACATGAAACATGCAGAGGCGCCCATTGCCTGGCCAGCGGCCGAAATCCCCTTGGTGCTGCACATTTCAGGGCTGATGGAGCATGAGCGTATGCACCTGGGCCAGCTGATCTCTTATCACACGATGGCTGACATCGCCTTACCGCTCAGTTTCAAAGAAAACTGGTCACTGTAGTTCCATTCTTCACAAAGATTTTGTGAGATTCTTCATGGTTAAGTCAGGTAGGCTGCCCTATAGTTGCAAGTGCCAAATTAATGAACCAAGGAGGCACAAATGGGAATGATGGATGGCATTAAAGACAAGATGAGTGACATGAGCGACGAAATGCGCGAGCGCTATGAACAACTCAAAAGTCAGGAGCGCGCAGGCGAACTTGACGACAAAGCCCGTGATGAACTGAACAGCATGCGAGACCGTTTCGAACACAAGGGCGAGTAAAGTACACAAAAAAATAAAAAGAGACCCTACCCCCCGGGTCTCTTTTTTGTGCTTGTGATTTTTTGCGCCATCCCTTTACTGCTTATGTGGAGCCTTTTACAATAGATGTTGTACGTAACGAAAGGAGGTAATCTTTTGAAAAGTCCTAAATCTAACGGGCAGCACCAACATAACGACGCCAGCGAGGTACTCGCGTAGTTAGCCGCCTTTCTTACAAGGATTTGTTGCCTGCCTAAGTAGGCCGATACCTTAAAAAAGAGCCCTTTATCGGGCTCTTTTTTATTACAGGATATCTAAAGCTCTCGTCATTCCTGACTTATGCAGGGAGTTTGGCGGCCTGCTTGCCGTCAACCAGGTTCTGGACAGCCACGCGAGCCATAGCCTTCTCGGCATCATCGGTCAGGCTGGCAATGTGCGGTGTGATCAGGATGTTGGGCTGGTCCAACAAGGCAGGATTAACCTGTGGTTCGCCCTCAACAGCATCGGCTATATAGGTGAACTGTTTGTCGGTGAGGGCGGCTACGACTGCCGCTTCGTCAACGATGCCGCCGCGGGCTGCGTTCAGTAGGATGGCGTTTTCTTTTAGGAGGGACAGTTTGCCGGCGTTAATAATATGCTCGGTTGCCGGCAGCAGTGGCAGGTGCAGCGAAATAACGTCACTTTCACTCAGCAGCTCATCAAGCTCAGCCATGCGTGTGCCTTCCGGGGCCTCTGTCACGTAGGGGTCGTACAGCAAAAAGTCTTTGCAGCCCAGGGCTTGCAGTTTCTGGAACAGGAGTTTGCCAATGTGTCCAAAGCCCACGATGCCAACCGTCCGGCTGGCTATGCTGGTGCCGCTGAATTTAAAGCGGTTCCAGGTTTCCAGGTCGGAGCGCTCCAACAGGTGTATGTTGCGCAGGGCAAGCAGGATAACGGCTACGGCGTATTCTGCCACTGCCTCGGCGTTTGCACCGGGTGCGTTGTATACGGCAACGCCGTTTTGTTCGCAGAAGGCCAGGTCGACGTTATCCAGACCAACGCCGACACGAACGACGTGCTGCAGGTTAGGCATTTTTTCTTTCGTTGTAGCGTCAACATGCGTACCGGAGCGGATAAGTACGGTGTTGCAAATGCTGGCATCGCCAACCGAAAAGTCAGTGCTGCCGGCAATAAGGTTGTAGTCAGCACCGCCGAGTACCTCTCGGACGACATCCAGGTCAATAACTTCTGGTTCGGTGACATATATCTGAAATGCGGGCATAAAAAGTCCTCCGTATGCGTTGTAATCTTACCTGTAGTGTACCAAATAGTCATTGTAACGGCACGAGGGGTCATGACAGTGAGTTTTTTCGCAGCCTGGCATCAGCAATTACTTTACAGTAGCTGCAGTAACAAACGGAGCCTCAGCTATGTCAGCAGTACCCAGCAAAGATGAAACAGCCGCCGCAGCAATGGGCGCCAACGCACTGTTGCGTGAAAAGTTAAAAGAGGTCACCGCCTATTTTGTAGACGGCACACCGGAGGCCTATAAGGCACTGCGTACTATTTACCCCGAGCATATTTACGACCCACTGCGCCGCGAAATCGCCATCGAGCTTGCCGGCAAGGAAGTGGCCAAGATCTTAGATGCCGAAGACAATGACCGCCTGGAGCAAATCCGGAGCGCAGTTGACGACCTGTATGACGGCCGCCAGGGAGTGTATGCGCCAATCCACGATTTCTGGTCACTGGTAGAGATGATTCTGCACGTCAAGAAAAAGGAGTTACCAGAGCTGATTACCGCCGAAAATGTCACCTGGAAGCAAGAAAATCTGCCCATTGAGCAGTTGCACCTGACTTGGATGCCTTTTTTGGAGCAGCACCAGGATATCTTTGGGGAAAAGCCTTGGAGCGTAGCCGATATTCAGCGTATCTTCTTTCAGAAACCAGAGCTGTTTAAGCAGGCCCGTGATGAACAGCAGAAGAGCGTCGGCCCGCAGCAGCACGGGTTTGATCAGTCGGAGGAGCCCATCGCGCTGATACACCGTAACGACCAACTGGAGCTGATAGACGGCAATGGCCGCCTGTATCGGGCGCTCCTGAATGGTAATGAGACGGTAGCCTGCCAGATCGGCCGCATGAAGGGCAGTATGCCACAGAACTATTGGGTCAGCGCCGGTGCACTTAAGCAGTTTTGCCTGGAAATCAAAGGCTATGCCGAGGTTGACCTGGAGGGCTTTGCCAGCGGCGTCAGCTACCTGCGCACCAAGTTGCGCAATAATGCCTTGGCACTGACGAACTACGAACTATTCTTGCGTAAGGACTTCCCGGAATTCGAGGCGAGCCTGGAAGGCGTGTTGTCGAGCTAGGACTTTTTGGCGCCTTTGGCAGCGAGCTTATTAAAGCGTTCTTCGGCTTCAAGCAAACTAGCAACATTGCCGGGTTGCACGTCGCGCAATACCACCTTGGTGAGTCCAATGGCTACCATTTCGCGGGCGATGCCAATCGGTGCCCCTTCGGCTTTACGGAATGGTGTGGCTGGCTTGGAATATACATCGTGGATTGGGGCGCGGCGGACCTGGCCGGGTGCCAGGTCAAGGGCGGCGCGTAGAATGAGGCCAAAGTGCATGCCATGGAGCTTACCGGCTATCAGGTCAAGTGCGTACAGGTTGTTGGGGCGGTGGAAATCGTCAATGTTCAACAAGCCACGCTCCATCGAAACCGCTACGTCACCGATGCTGTTATTGGAGTCACCCTGTGTTTTAACCAAGCTATTAATAGCGGCATAATCCAGCCCTTCAGCGCGCAATCGGGATTTGAGCGGCTCGGCCATCAGATATGCCTCGCGCTGGTTGGCGGGCGGTGTCTGCTCGACGGGCCACTG
>DASPHS010000003.1:0-9947 GCA_035629475.1 Saccharimonadales bacterium (SeqCode) | reverse complement strand
TGTGTTTACAGGCGTTAATAACTTCACTTTACCTGTCAGCAAGTTCTTGGTGTACAGGTACTGGTAACTATACTGTGGATTACTGAAGCCATCTGGTATAAATTGCATAGGACCAGTGTTGCGCGCAGCCGTAATATACGTAGCGATGCGACCATCGGAGCTGATACCGACTGGCCGAGCACCATCGCCCGTATACTGATCTCCTGGGTCACCGGCGTCGTTAACGCCCATAAGGGTAGTCGTTCCTAGCTGCCGATCACGTATATAAAATTGCACCGTGTTACTCGTAAATGTCGTGGATACAAGATTAGTAGCTTTAGACGCGAACAGCACATAGCGACCATCGGCACTAATAACCGCTTCTCGTAACAAGCCAGAATTGTCTGGCATTACACCCTCATTTGCCTCGGTGCCATTAGTGGCAACATTTACTCGCTCTGTCGTACCTGCCTGCACGTTCCGGACAAACAGGTCAATCTTGCCATTCGTGTCGTTAGCAACCAGGTCTGTAGATGCTGACGAAAACAGTACAAATTTACCATCGGCGCTCAGCTGCTGTTGTAGCTCGGTGCCTTGGTTGGCCGTTTGCACGCCAGTACTCACTAGGCTAACTATTTTGTTAACGCCTGGAACAGTTGCAGCTGCACGATTATGAGCGAAATTAAAAGATGCTGCGGCTGCAGCAACTCCGAACACTCCGACGACCAGCAGCAGCTTACTTTTTATGCCGCCTCGCTTTAGCATCATCCTACCCTTGATATAGCGCATGACCGCCCCCTCACTTAATTGTAGTTTTATGATAGCACTCAGCTGCGGGATTTTGGGCGGCAATTAATTGTTGCCCTTTGGGGGTGGATTTTAATTTTGTACTGGATTCCCGGACGGGCCAGGAATGACGGGGATAGGGAGCTATCTTTACCGGGTCCTGAAACGAGTTCAGGATGACGAGGAGTGGCTGGCTGCGAATCGCAGTCAGAAGTGACGGCGCTCTCAGGAGATAGGTTAGAACTTTGCTGATACCACCACGGACAGCTTGCCAATGTATTTACCAGCTGGAGTCAGATCGTTGATGTTCAGTATGTACGACAGGGTATACCGTGTCTCTCCGGTTGCGGTCACACTCTGCGCGATGACGTCGCCACTGACATATTTGAATAAGTTGGGGGTGTCATAGTCTGGCGCTGGCACACCGTACGAGAAAGTCTCGTCGGGGATCTGAACTGGGCCCTCGCCTATGTTTGGCGTGGAGTTGTCCGCCAGGTTGATACCAAACTGCTCGACGTTGGTTTGTGAGGTTGTAGGCGAGTTCAGACCGGGAATAGTATGTACGCTCTGATTTGGCGGCATACCCGTAACCTGCATGTTATAGCCGCTACCATTATAGGTACGAACTGTAATGGTAGTGCTGCCGTATACTGTTTGACTTGAGTCCAAAACACCGTGATCGTCATCGATTTCGCCAACTTCAAATTCCAGCAGGGGGTCAGTCGAGGTCGGTGAGCCGGTCTGCCCCTGGAAGGCCACACCCTCTACGGAGCCTGCAGCAGTATCACCCGCGCCGGCGGACGCCCTGTAGCCGTTAGACGTCATTTCCAGCTCGCCACCCGTACCAAAATACGCCTGGTCCACGCCGTAGTTATCGGACTCCGCCTGCTGTGCGAAGGCACTGGGTGACAGGCTGCCCACTACAAACAGGGCGCTTAGTGCGAATAGGCTTAGTTTTTTCCACGCCTTCATTACTATGTATTTTGCTACAAAAGTATAATAAGCACAAACGTAATTGTTGGATTGCGCGGATTCCGGTATTATAAGAATAAGAAGTTAGCCCACTGTATATATGGACAAAAAAGACGACAAACCCAAAGACGCCTCCGCGCCCCAGACTGACCAGTCCGAAGGCGATATTAACTCGCTTGAGAATTTAAGTGAAGGTAACGACAAAACCGAGGCGACGACCGAAGAAGCAACGCCTGATGTTGCCGCACCCAAACCCAAGAAAAAAGGCTTTAAGCGCATTCTTGGGTTCTTTAATGTCTACCTGGTAGCCTTTATTTTCCTGTTGGTCGTGGGCGGCGCCGTATTTACGGTGTACTACCTGAACAGCAAAAAGACGCCCAAAACGCCTGAGATTGCTGTCGAGGATTTATCCGAGGAAACCCTGAACCAGGTCGCTAACCAGGGCGAAGCGACCATTGGTAGCTCGGACTTGCTGCTGAACTTCCAATCCAACGCCGTATTTAACGGTCAGATTTTGGCCAAGGGCGATGTGAACATTGCCGGTGACCTAAAGCTCGGCCGCGCCCTGAACATCCCCAGCCTAATCGTGTCAGATACCAGTAACCTGGGCAACGCGCAGATTAACCAGTTGTCCGTGGCCAACAGTATGGTCGTAGCCGGTTCGTTGACTGTGCAGCAGGGCCTGAGCGTCGGCGGTACTACTACCCTGGCCGCCCTGACTGCCAGTCGTATTTCCACCGGTACCTTGGTGCTGAGCGGCACTGGTGCCTTAGAGCTGAATAACCACATCATTGTGAATGGCCCTAACCCCAGCCGCAGCACCGGTGGTGCTGTGGGCAGCGGTGGCTCGGCTTCGGTGAGCGGGTCCGATACCAACGGCCGCGTAAACATAAACACTGGCCAGGGCACTAACAGCGGCTGCTTTATTACCGTCAACTTTACCCAGCGCTATGGCACTGCGCCTACCGTCAATCTGACACCAGCAAGTGCTGGCGCATCAAATACCCGCTTCTACGCCACGTCAACACCAACGAGCTTTAGCGTCTGTGCAGGCTCACCTGCCCCAACTGGCAGCAACTTAGACTTTTACTATTTCGTAGTCGAATAATTATTGCGCAGGTGCTGACGGTGGTGGCACAGCAAAGCTAACCTGCAGTGGCAACAGTGCACTGCGAGCAGTTGCGTTTTCCACGGCGAATGCGTTGTCACGCAGTTGATCAAAGACCATAGCACGGTATGGTACCGCAGCTTCGGGCACTGCTTCACGCATACCACGAGGCATCCTCGAAGACCTGACACACACCTGCCTGCCAACTTCTATGCTATGCTCGAAGCCATCGTCCTCCTGAGCGTTGTAGCTGCGGTCAGCAAGCAACAGGCTGTCATGACCAGGTAACTGGGTACGCAGCACATATAGCCGCATGTCGTGCAGTAACAGCTGGCCAATAACGGTTGTGTCCGGTATGCCAAAGAGCGCTTGCGTGCGCTCCTGGGCAACGATGGGGTGCGCCGGGAAGATAGCAAATTCATCGCCTTCCAGCGTATAGGTCACCATATCGAGGCCATTTTTGAGTCGTCGTATTTCACCTGCCATTATGCGAATCTCCTATTTAGACCCGCGGTGCGGAGGGGTGAGCTGGCGGAGGCGTTGCCCATTCGATGGTCGTACCATTGGTTGGCGCCAGGTTGCGAACGATAAGATTACCGAGTGGGGCCTGTGAGATCAGCTCTACGTGCTCCCTTGAGACGTACTTTCCCATGTTCAGTTCGGGGGTGTGGTAGCCCAGCACCTCAGACCGAAAATCCTCCAAAGGCAGCATGTGCCTAAAACCGCGGCCGCGGTGATAGCTGCCATCAATGACCGCGAGTGACCGGCGACTTGAATGGGCATCATACCCAAGTGACTGTACTACATATAATTTTGTGGAGTTGTCGGTGTCGGCAAGACCCAGTGTCAAACGCCCCACAACAGCAGCATGAGGCAAATTAAACTGCTTGAGCGTAGTAGCCTCGGGAACAATTGGTGTTCCGAGTGCGAGTGGAAATATTTCAGTTGGCATCAACTCGCGAGAGTGCAGAATACCCCCATTGCGGAGACGACGTGATGATTGGTTAGACATGGTTGTATATTATATAACAATAGGCCGTATGATTCAATAGTATTACTGGTTATACGTCGAGGAAAACAATGACTTTGCTGTTGCGGACGTGCATCAGGCCACGGGTAATCTTGAAGGTCTGGTCGCCTTCCGGTAAGTGCACCACCAAGTTACAGGGTATGAGCATGGTAATAAAGTTGTGGTGGCGAGCCAGCACGTCAAAGGGGCCGGATTCGTTGACCGCGGATATACCGGTACATTCGCCTTCAAAGTACTCCTGAAAGGGTGCAAAGATTTTGGCATAGATAGTCGTCCCCTCTTTGGCGGCTTTGACTTCCTTTTTGGCTTCTTCTTGGTTTTTTACGCCGCTGGATTTTTCTTCAATCATCTTGTCATTCCCTTTTGTTTGCCGTCATCCCGGACTGCGATCCGGGATCCAGTTGAAGTATCTTCTTTTTTTACTGGGTCCTGAATCAAGTTCAGGATGACGCGTAGGAGATGCAGGGTCATGTGGGCGTAGGCAGCCTGGGATGGAACAGGAGCACCGTAAAGGAGCCGTACTTGAGTACGGTGACTGCGGAGCGCATCTGTTACGCCCAGGATGGCACGTTCACATGAGCCCATTAGACGAGGATTTCCTCGATGCCGTCCAGGGTTTGCTCACGGGTAAGGCGCTCACCCTTCACGCCGGACATCTTTTCCATCACCACGAACTGCTGGCTGAAGTACTGGATAAGTTTCTTGGCCTTATTGTAATCGTCGCGGTCGGCCTGGGAAAGTTCGCCTTCACCAATGATCGCCACAATACCCTTCAGCGATTCGTACTTCTGCAGAATGGCCTGCACGCGCACCGACAGCATATAGTGACGCTCGCCAACGATTTCGGGCGTCAGCAGCGAGCTGGTGGTCTTGTTTAAGTCCACCGCCGGGCGGATACCTTCGGCAGCCACCGCACGAGACAGCACGATGGTGCTATCCAGCTCGTGGGAGATCATCTGCACCGACGGGTCGGAAAGGTCGTCGGCTGGCACGTAAATGGTCTGTACGGCAGTAATCGAGCCGTGTTCGTTGGAACTCAGGCGGTCCTGCAGGCTTTTGACGTCAGAGAAAATAGTCGGCTGGTACCCACCCTCGGATGGAATCTGGTCGATGATGGTCGCCACTTCGTTCTTGGCCTGCACATACCGGAACATGTTGTCGGCAAAGAACAGAATGTCTTTGTTGCGATCATCACGATAATATTCGGCCAGCGTAACAGCGCTGAGGGCGATAAGTGCGCGCTGCACCGGGTTTTCGTTCATCTGCCCGAACCACATGCAGGTGTTCTTGAGCAGGTCGTTGTCGGCGAGCGTCTTGTAGAGTTCGTGTCCCTCGCGGATGCGCTCACCAATACCAGCCACAAAGGACATGGCGCCACCAAGGTCGGCCACGTTGTTGATCATTTCCATGGTCAGCACCGTCTTGCCCACACCGGCACCACCGATAATACCGATTTTGCGGCCCTTAACGAACGGCGTGAAGAAGTCGAGCACCTTGATACCCGTCTCCATGATCTCTTCTTTGCCTGCTTCGAGTTTGTTTTGCCCACGGGCGCCGCCAAATATCGGGCGGCGCTCCATTTTGTCGGCATCCACCGGGGGTTTACCATCGATAGGACGGCCGATAGCATTGAATACGCGGCCGATCATTTCATCGCCGATAGGAATGCTCAGCGGTTCATAAGAGCGGAAAGATGCCTGGTTCTTCTGAATGGTACGGTCGGCTGTGATGTTCAGACACACCGCCAGATCACCGCCTTCAAGGCTGTCGACAAGCAGCGGCGTATAGTTTTCGTTATCGATATAAATAATTTCGTTGATAGCCGGCATGTCCTCATCGAACTGGACCTTGATGATCAGGTCCTTCAGGACACGCACATAGCCGCGTTTGCTGTTTTTGGGACCGATGGTCCTGCCGGTCACATCGACACGCATCTGGCCTAATACGGGAGCTGCGTGGGCTGCAGGCGCTGCGGGAGGTGGTGTAGTAGTCTGTTGTTCTTCGCTCATAATGTTAGAAACTCGCTGCCTTTTCGGCTTTAATCTTCTTCAGGCCGCCGATCACTTCCTTCAGGCGCTGGTCGACCATAGCGCGCTTGGCCTTGTTGTACTCGGTGTGCAAATCAGCCTGTACGCCTATTGCCCGCTCCTTGGCAGCGGACATAGCCCGGAACCGGCTCGCGGTCTGGGCCAGGCGGCTGTCATATATCAGGTGGGTCAGGGTCAGGCGCAGCATACTGGTTTCCATGTGGGCCAGTACGGCATACGGGGTGGGCTCGAATATGTAGGTCGCTTCAGTAATCAGATCTTCGTCCTTTTGCTCGGCAACCTTGCCCTTACTTTCGATGACGCTCTGCAGATCGATGCTACGCACGCTCTGGCTGGTCAGGGACACGTAGTTCTGGTAGAACACCCGTGTGGACTTGTACTGCTTGACCTCGGCAATCAGTGGCTCGACGTTTACGTTATCTTTTTTGGGCAGGTTATAGAACTTTTTGTAAGGGATTTTAAACTGCATCAGCTGCAACATACCGTGACGGCCAATGACGATTACGTCGTTCTTTTCGGGACTATATTTTTCACGCATCAGACGGATCAGGCGCTGATCGATATCGCCACTGAGGCCACCGGGGGCAGTAATCAAAATAAATAATTCTTTTTGGATGACGTTCTCGTTGGGCTTACGGCCGAAGCCAAACATGCCATCGATGCGGATCAGCTTGTAGATGTTCCACACTTCGTTGAAGAACTTGTTGCTCACCAGCACCATGTTTTTGGTACGCATGATCTGCATACTGGCCAGGCCTTCGAAGGCGGAAGTCAGCGACACGATGATGCCCATGGATTTTTCTTCCAGGCCGATTTCTTGTGGCCGCCTCATGACTTTTGGCCCCCAGTTACGTCATCCTGGACTCGATTCAGGATCCAGTTATTGTGGATTCTATTTTTACTGGGTGCTGAAACAAGTTCAGCATGACGGGAGATGTAAATATCCATTATTTGGCCTCCTTGGCAGTCGCCTCGGATGGCTTAGCGGCTACGGCTGCTGGATTGACACCAGGGGTGCCTTCTACTTTCTTAACATCCGGGGAGTCAGGGACAATTGGCTCATCTTTTTTACTCTCGGGCTTGTCTTCTTTTTTAGCGTCATCTTTTTTGTCTTCCTTTTTAGCTTTTTTGTCTTTGTCTTTGTCGCCGTCTTTTTTATCGCCTTCGGCGGCCGCTTCGGTTTCGGGAGTCGTTTCTGCTGCTACCGGCGTCGCCTGCTGCAAGAGGAACTTAGCCTTGAACTCGTCACGGATTTGGTCGAAGTTAGTATTCTCTTTATCTTCCTGAACCCGCGCAGCAAACTCGGCGACCGCCTTTTTCATGCCTGGTATGTCGACTTTCTCGCCGGGCTCCTGGTTGAGCAATACATCCAGCAGTAGCTGCTGGCTCATGAGGCTATATGTCTCGCCCACCGTCTGATTGAACAGGATGTACAGCTGCTTACCAAGCTCCAGGGCAGCGGCTGACTCGGGGGACAACTCCGAACCGAAGCGGGCATATTCATCGGCTTGGCGGTAGCTGGCCAATGTCTTATAGATCTTACCGGCAATGGCCTTCTGGCGCTTGTTCTGGCCGACACCACCCACACGGGTCACACTCAGACCAGTGCTAATGGCCGGGCGCATGGTATCGCGGAAGACAGCCATGTCCAGAATCCACTGCCCGTCGGTCATAGACATGACGTTGGTAGGCAGGTAGGCCGTGATGTCGCCGTTTGGTGCATAGACAATCGGCAGGATAGTCTGGCTGGCATGATTGATCTCGGTTTTACCGGCACGCTCCACGAGCTGGGAGTGAATATAGAAGATATCACCCGGGTAACTGTCACGTCCGGGGCTCACACCTGCGATCAGTGAGATTTCACGGTATGCCATACCGTGGCTGGTAAGGTCGTCGTAAATAACCAGCGTGTCCATATTGCATTTCTGCCAGAGGTATTCGCCCATTGCACAGCCTACGTACGGCGCCAGGTAGTTCACGATAAGCGATTCGAACATTGTCGCCACCACGACGATGGCCTTGCTCATGGCGTCGTTCTTTTCCAGACGGTCAAGCAGCTGGGCAACGTCGGTATGGCGTTTGGCAACAAGTACGTAAATCACTGTGATGTCGGTACTACGCTGGTTGATAGCAATCTGTGTCGTCAGCGTCGTCTTACCGCTTTTACTGTCTCCCAGCACAGCCATACGCTGGCCGCGAAGCAGTGAGAACATGATGTCCAGCGCTGTCACGCCTGTTTCAACCTGGCTGTCCAACAGCTCACGTTCGTACAGCATGGGGGCTTGGTTGAATACCGGCCAGGTAGCATCCGGCGTTACCGGGCCCTTGCCGTCGAGGGGCTCACCAAAGATATTTACCACGCGGCCGATAAAGTTCTTACCGACTTTCGTTACCAGCTTGGGGTGTTGCACCACGGCAACCATGCCCACGCGCAGGGCGTCGCTACCAAGATGCAGAATAATCACAAAGTCTTCGTATACGTGGTGCACGTATCCCTTACTGCCGTCTTCGAACATCACCAAGGCATGCACATTGATGGGCTGCAGGCCGCGGACTTTTACCA
This sequence comes from Saccharimonadales bacterium (SeqCode), assembly GCA_035629475.1. Taxonomy (GTDB): domain Bacteria; phylum Patescibacteriota; class Saccharimonadia; order Saccharimonadales; family UBA4665; genus JARIHD01. The sequence continues at coordinate 1,461 of DASPHS010000003.1, read as the reverse complement.
AAAAGCGGTCAACACCGATGATTTCACCAACGGAGTTTCCGGAATCCACCAGCTCATGGAAGTGTTTGTCGTTCATGGCTGCTGCGCCTCCTTAGCCATAATGGCTGCCGGCGAGTCTGCATCTGGTTCAACGGGCTCAACCGGAGCTGCGGCAGCTGGTGCTGGGGCGGCAGGCTGTTCCTGTGGGACCAGTTGCTCAGGCTGGGCGATCACGGCATCAAGGGCCTGGTTGGTGGCAGCAATGGCCTGCTGTTCGGCGGTCATCTCTTCAGGGGTGCGCTCTTTGATAAGGCGCGTCAGGATGTCACGCTTAGCTTTGAGCACGCTGCCGATACTGAAGTCATAAATGTGGCTAGGAGTACGCACAATACAGCCGGCAATGATGCCAGGCTGGAGGCCGGTATGTAAAAGCGAACGAGGGTGGAGCTCTCTGCGTGCCCATTCTACGATCTGTGCCATGAAGGTCGGATCGGGCTGCTCAGCGAAGATTACGTGCACAATCGGCGCCTTGCCCTTTAGCAGCTTAAGCTGTTGCTTGAGGCTCACGCGATGGTCACGGACGGTAAGGTCCAGGGCATTAACAGCAGCTACATCAGCCATGGTCTGCGTAACACGCGAGGCGTCGACTTGCAGCTTACGGACTTCTTGCGCAGTAATGGTGGCATCTAAAGCCTCTAACTCACGAATAAGCCGGGCAGCGTCCGCTGAGCCGACCAGTGAAGGCGGAAGAGTGATAGTGGCCTGTACATTGCTCATGAGTACATATCCTGCTTCATGGCCTCCTTATTGGCTTCCATCTCGCCAATGATGTAGCCCACTTGGTCGCCCAGGCTCAGCTGGTTGCCAAAAGCTTCAGCCAGGTAGTGGTTGACGATGTCACCCATGTTGTCCTCGAAGTGTTTGACGGCACGTTCTTTCTCGGCCATCGCCAATTCCTGAGCCTGCTTGGTCATAATAGCGTGCTGTTCTTCGGTAGCGCGCATTGTCTTTTGGATAGCTTCCAGGGAGGCGTTCTGGGCATCCTGCATTGACTGTTCATACGAGGCGAAGGCGGCCTGCAGCTTGGTGTTAATTTCCTTCTTCATGTAGTCGTTGATCTGCGAAGACGTCAACCGCAGGTCCTGCTGCAGGAACATAGCGTTCTCGCTGACGATCTTGTCGAAGTACAGACGGCCGTGGTTGCGCAGCTCTTCGCGGAATTCATCGTTGAAGATATTGTTGACCTGTTCGGTCATATCGGCGCGGATTTGCTCTTCAGCTTTGCGCGGCGAAACAGGGTGCGGCACATTGTGCAGGATATAGTAAACCAGGCCGGCGAACCCTAAAATGCTCGCTAGGAAAATTACTATCAGTATTCCTGTTGTCATACTCTGATGAGTCCCACTCTGCTTATGCTTATAGCTTTAATAATAAATATACCGTAAACAGACCGATTATTAAAATGATAAACCCGCTCAGGAT
>DASPHS010000002.1:0-4430 GCA_035629475.1 Saccharimonadales bacterium (SeqCode) | reverse complement strand
TTGGTTTGTATCTTGGATCCGTCAAAAGAATAGCAAAAGTCAGCCAACATCTAAGCCCACACAATAGCCATATGAAACTACTCCTTACCTCCAATGGCCTGTGCAACGAATCTATTAGGGAAGCGCTGCGCGGCATGGTGGACCGGCCTACGAGCCAGCTGAAGATGGTGTTCGTGCCGACCGGGGCTAACCCGGTGCGGAGCGACAAAACTTGGTTGGTGGATGATATCTCCCGGGCTAAGAGCATGGGCTGGCAGAGCTTTGACGTGGTGGACATTGCCGTGGTGGCCGGCTGGCCCAAGGAACTGTGGTGGGGCGTATTTGCTGACGCTGACGTCATTATGTTCTGTGGTGGTCACGCTCAGTACCTGAGCTACTGGCTAGAAGAGTCGGGACTTATGAAAGCCTTGCCGGCCATGCTGCAAAACAAGGTGTACGTGGGTATTAGCGCCGGCAGTATGGTCGCCACCCAGTCGCTGGCTATGACCTCATTGCGTTTGAATAAGCAGTACGGCGACGGCAAAGACCGCGATAGCCGCCATGCTCCGCAGGACCAGGTATCTGAAGCGACAATTGGCCTCACGACCATCTTGTTCCGCCCGCACTATAACTCGCCTGATTTCCCGCTTATCAGTGAGGACTTTATGCGCAAGGTGGCGGCCGACCACGAACAGCCAATATACATAGCAGACGACGAAACCGCAGTGCGCATTATAGACGGCAGGGCCGATGTTGTTACTGAAGGGAAGTGGTTGCTTCTTTTTTAATAGCTACGGCATAAAAGTACTATGCATATGAGTAGTCCCGAAACACAAGTAGAGAACCTCACCCTACGGCAGCGTATCACCGCAGCGGCTGAGCCGTTTGACCATGCGTTTAGCGGCTATGGCCTAGATATAGGTGGACGCGACGGCACTATGGTGCCGGTTATTCGGGCTTTGGGCATTGATAGAGTGGGGATTGTTGATCCGGATGCCGCTGCGCTCGACAAGGCTATCGCATCAGGGCTTATATCGCACAGTGATGCCTACGGGCAATATCTGACGGACTACGTGGCCGAGGGGCACGACCAAGCGGATACTGCGTTTGTATTTAATATGCAACCGCGGCTGGCAAGTGACATCGGCTTTCTGCGCGCCCTCGGATCGGTCGTCCGGCCCCAAGGACTGGTAGTGGCTTCATTCATGGAGCCCATAACCGCCCATCAGTTCAGTAGTAATATACGTCGGCAGGGCCAGCTGACGCGGATGGCATCTGCCCCTCCTGCTGAATCGGTGCGCCAGCCGCACGCTTTTATACACTTGTGGCGTCGTATTTCGTGACGGCATAAATTTGGTCATAAAAATCATTTGACATATATGCTTATGGTTTGTTATTTTGAATTTAGTAAGCAATCTCAAAAAGAAACACTTACACCAGCTTTGGGCACATTCCGATAAACAATTGAGGAAAGGGCCGGAAGCACTCTAAATTTCTTTCTTGCAAGAAGAGTAAAAATACCGGATTGATCACCGGTATTTTTATTTTATGTATGCTAGCCCTTGCTCGGCTAAGCCGCGACCATAGGACGCTCTGGTAGGGCAGGCATGTCTGCGTAAGGCTGAATGCCAAGCCGCAGGACGGATCGTCCAATGACGGGTATGCTGGCGAGTGTAGATAGGTCATGGGGCGCGACGTAATGTCCTGGCTCATAGAAATCCGGATGAGTGAGCTCTTCCATGTCATCAGTACGGGGTACGATACTGAGATAGCCCAGTACGTCATCAAGCCTATCTTCTTCGATGGCCGCCATGAGATCTTCCTCGACGTAGCGGGTATACAGTCCGGTGCGGGGATCGTAGCGCCATCCAGTCGTGCTTTCGGCCGAAGCAGTCGGAGTGAGCGGATCCTCGAGTTTGTGCCGTTGGAACCGCGTATTATAGTCGCCAAATATGCATGTTAAGATGCCTGCTTCTGGATCGCTGGTCGTTCGCACCACGTCCCGTGCAGGCGAGCCATCAGCTTTTGGTATATTGCGCCAAATCTTTTTGGCATGATGGGTAAGGGGCGTGCGGGTCGTGTGTTGTTCTTGGGGCAGGACCGCAGTGCCGATCAGTGTATTGCCATGGGCTACGGCAATACGCGCGGCCTGGAGCGCAGTCAATTCTCTCCGTTTGACCCGCCGAGCAAGCTCTGCTGGTTCAGCGTTAAGTAGTTCAGATGGAATCCTGCTGCTCATACATTTCCCTCGCTTAGGTATGGGCCTAGCATGACGGGCGGCTTGCTTTGCTGCAGCGAGGTATTTTACAGGGTGTATAGGTGCTTATGCGTGATGCGCTGGTTTGGCAGCGGAGTCGATTGCTTGATTCAGGTCGTTTTGCGCAACGGCAAACCATATGAAGCTATAACCCAGGACAGCGGTAATGACCCACACAACATACGACGAACTCCAGGACAGCGCGCCACCAGCTTCACCTGCGGTCCGGCAGAAATGGTAGAACCACCAGCAGCCAATGACTAAGGATACGAAGTAGGTAATAGTGGCCGCTGCGATGAGAAACAGGCCATCCAAGCTAAATTCCTCCTCATAATTAAAGCCGTTCACTATGAGCCAGAGGGCCCAGATGCTGAATATGATCCACGGTATGCAGAGCCATAGGACGCGGGGAATGCGCTTGGGGACGCCAGTGGTACCATGCAACTCTTTACGGGTTACATACAACCAATAGACGTTATATAGGTTGAAGGTTATAAGAGACAGTATGCATACAAGGACCGGGTTGCGCTTTTTCATGCCTATCAGTATACGTTGCCTAGCGACAATTAGCTAAGATTTAAAACTAATGGCATAATACTCAGGATATGACAGCCGCTAATCCCAATATGCCCCGTTACGACGCCCTACTTAACACCATACGAGGCTATACGCGAGTACATGCTGCGCAGGCTGAAGTAGCCCTCGGCATGACCTGTCTGGTGGCGACGCGCCAAGATGAGGGCAGGGTGGAGTTACACGGGATCATGTACGAACCGACGTACGGTGTTGTTGCTGTAGAATCCCACTTTGCTATTAGCGAGCATCGGGGACAGCGACCGGATCGGCCGGATGCCGCATGCGAAGCGTTTTACATAGATGCATCGGGCATTTCCCATACACAATTAGATGGTGGCTTAGCGTTACCGGGTCTTCTTGACCCCTATGAACAACTCGATAAGCGCCTTTCACCACTTGGGCGCCGTAGCGAGGCACAGAACTCCACGCGCCGCCGCCGTCGTTTTGCAGTCGGCCTCCATGCTGGCTATCCGGCGATCGCTGCGGTAATCGCACGAGATGGCCACCATATCCACCACCCATCTTTCCGTCAGGTACTCTGCCTCGACCAAGCACCGGGTGGGGCGTAGCGCTGATGCTATTATGAAGGTATGAGCAGTCCAGAATCTGGCAGACCAACCAAAGCAAAAGAAGGAAAGGTAGAGAAGGGCGCTCGTTATTTGCGCAACATAAACTTTCTGAGTGCCGCGGCATTAGCCGGGGCTGCCGTTGTGTTGCCGCCAGCTGTAGCACCTATCGCCGTGGCCGGTGCTCTCTGGAACATGGGCGAAGGGGCTGTTGACGAGGTGGTGCGCCGCAAAGCTAAAAAACGCCGTAAGGCTGCACACTAGTTACAGATGGCTACGCGGCTGCTTTGACATCACGTACAAAGTCGTCAATCATCGTCCGTGTCATACCGGGCATACAAATAAGGTGACTCCAGCCATCTGCAGTAGCCAGCTGCCACTTGTCGGCAACTGCCGCAGGTGGTGTTTTTATGACGACCGTTATGGCATCGGGGTTGCGCCAGCACTCCCAGTTAATAGCCTGTAGCGCCTTTTCGGTATATGCTGCCATCTGGTGTGCTTGTAGCGTTCGTTGCCGCAAGCCTTCAATACCCCAGCGCTTTATGGCGTACCACAACATTAGAGGGCCGTGGCCATTGCGCGAACCTGTTATGGTGCTGTCGACGGTGCCAATGTAGGCAACCGCCTGCCCAATGTGCTGCTTATATTTTTTCCTTACAATGACTGCGCCGCAGGGGAATGGGGCTCCCAGGAATTTATGGCCGCTGAAACTAATGCTGTCGGCGCCATCTGCAAAGTCAAACGGGTGACGTTCCGGCAGTAGGGCGCTGGGTATGCTGCTGAGTGCGCCATCACAGTGGATGAACATATCATTCACACCGGCCGCCGCCGCTGCCTGGCGTATGTTAGTGACGTTATCGCGTGCCTCTGTCATTGTAGTGCCAATATTGGCAATGCAAATAGCGGGTGTGCCCGCATGTTCTGCCATAGCTTCTTGCAGCGCAGCGTAATCAATTTCACCGTGTGGCTGTGCGGGGACGCAGACGCCATTCATACGCAGTATATGCAGGCTTTTTTTGATGCTGTAATGGCTCGCGGCCGAGTAAAACACG
>DASPHS010000001.1:0-21312 GCA_035629475.1 Saccharimonadales bacterium (SeqCode) | reverse complement strand
TGATGCGTATCTTCGGTGGTGACCGCATTGGTTCACTCATGAACCGTCTGGCCGTTGACGACGATACCCCTATCGAAAACCGTATGATTTCCAAGAGTTTAGAGAACGCCCAAAAGAAAGTGGAGGGCTTCCACTTTGACCAGCGTAAGAATGTCGTTAAGTACGATGATGTTATGAACCGTCACCGTAAGGCTACCTACGCAATGCGTAAGGATATTCTGCGCAGTCAGGACATCCAAAAGCGCATCAAGATCTTCATCGAAGATGAAGCAAAGGCCATGGCGGTATCGCCAATGCTGCTTACCGATAAATTCGAGCCAATGATCCGTGAGGTCTTCCCATTCGAGGAAGCAACGCTTGATCGATTGTTTGATGCCCCATCTGACAAATTTGGTTCAGTACTGCTTACTGAGGCCCAAGAGCTGTATGCTGGTCGCGAGACAGCGTTTACGCCTGAAATCATGCGTAAAGTAGAGCGTGATGTGTACCTCCAAATCCTCGACAACTTGTGGATGCAACACCTTGAGAACATGGACCACCTCCGTGAAGGTATCCACTGGATGAGTGTTGGTCAGCGCGACCCGCTGGTTGAGTACCGCCGTCAGGCACAGCGTATTTTTGAAGAGATGCAGGTAACACTGCGGCATGAAGTGCTGCGAGCACTCTTCCATGCACAGCCTGTCAGCCCTGACGAGCTGGATGAGCCAATCGAGACCGAACTGACTCGCGCTGCACGTCAATCAGTGAGCAACGTCGACCAAATCAACGCCAGTGAGACTGAATTCAACGCCGAAGACTTTAGTGCTGCCCGTCCGGCAGCTCCCGCTGAAAAGAAGCTCGCAAGCACCGATACCCGCAAGAAGGCACGTAAAGCTGAGCGTCAACGCAAAGCCAAGGGCCGTAAGCGCAAGTAGGCTATTGCCTCGGTTGCAAGCGATATGAAGCATACAGTAAGTGAATTGGTTTTGAAGAACGGGGCACGGGGATTATTGATCCACGTGCCTGACGCCAGCGTGATGAGTGTTGAGCTCAATTTTCGCGCTGGTGAATATTTAGTAGATGAAAAAAAGTGGGAAACACCGCACCTTATGGAGCACATCCTGCTCGGGGCGAACGATTTATTCCCCAAAGCACGTCTATTCCAGGCTGAAATAGAGAAGAATGGCGCTTACAGCAATGCCTCAACGGGTGTCTATGACATTACCTATGAGGCAGAGTGTGCCGACTTTGAATGGGAGCGTATTCTTGAGCTTATGATCGTGGCTATTACTAAGCCGCTGTTCTTGAGCGATGAATTTGAGGCGGAGTTTGGGAATGTCCGGGAAGAATTGTCTGCCCGTTCCAACAACCACTTCCGTCACCTGAGCCTTGCACTGCGCCAAAAATATGGTTTTATGGCAAAGACTGACCAGGAGCGCCTGGAGCTTATGGATAATGTAACGGTTGACGACGTCCGGGCTCACTACAAGCGGACCCATACCAGCCGGAACCTACGGTTTATTATTGCCGGCAATATCACTCCGCGTCGCCACGATGCCATCGTAAAAGAGCTGGAGACTATCAGTCTGCCATTGGGCAAGGGAAGGCTTGCATTGCCCAATGAGCGCCCCGCGCCACAGGCTGACCCCCTGTTTATTCACAATAAGACAGTAAAGAACATTTATTTTTACGCTGACAGCTTCATGCAGCGCCGCATGGACGATGCCGAAGGTGACGCCTTGGGCTTGGTGAACACCATGTTGACCGAGACGCTGTATTCCAAAATTTTGGGCACAGCCCGTGAGCGAGGCCTGGTATATGGCATGAGTTCGGGCTTTGGACAGACCAAACAGTCCAGTAACTGGTGGTTTGGCGCGCAAGTATCCCAAAAGAACGCGCCTGCATTGTTTGACATTATGGTGAGTGAGCTTGAGAACGTTTTCTCAGGCCAGATAGACAGCGATGACATAGAGGCCGCCAAGGCGTACTCGCTTGGCCGGTTCCAACGGAGCGCCCAGACAGTGGGTGGCACGGCCGGCGGCTACAGTTCACGGTACTTCTTTGACGAAGTCATCGAAGACTACTACCAGATTCCCAAGCGTATTAAGGCTGTGACCAAGGACTCTATCGTCGACATTTCCAAGGGGATGTTTGCCGATAATATATGGGGTATCGGCGTGTTAAGCGCCTGCGATCCGTCATTTGCCAAGGATTTACACCACCAGTTGGCGCCCCTCTGGGACCAAGCTCGTTTTAAGTAGTACATCGCCACCTCTTGACAACACCGTACAAAAGGAGTTTTATAAAGGCTTCAGTGTGCATTGATGATGCTTACGCATAGTTGACAATTAATCAAACTTATGCTAGTATGTAGTTATCAAATCATTAATTATCCTACTCGTAAAGTTGCACCTGGGGTAGGGAAGGCAGAAGAAAAGATATGTCAGAACGTCCCCAACTACCAGCACCCGAACAGGGCCCAGAAATGCTTACCAACGATGAAGCACGTGCGGAAGTATATGCACGTCAAGGCGAGGCAGCTTTCGTAGCCCACGAAAACCAGCGGTACGCCTACATGAATGGTGGTGAACGCGCCACAAATGAGGTAGCTGTCCGTGAAACCGGTCTGGTGCCCACCAATGAAGCCCCTGTACATGCATTACCTGCTGCTACACCAGGCAAGAGTCTGGCTGTACGTACCAACATGCCGAGCGCTTTTAGCCCAAATCTGCCCGCCCGTCGCCGCAATGAAGTAGCTATCCCTGATCGCAGTCCTGTGCGCCGTACGGATGACACCGAGCATGTCGACTGGGAAATCGTAGACGACAAGCCTACAGTTGGCTCAGCTGAATCCCTGCCTACAGTTGGCTCAGCTGAATCCCTGCCGGTTTTTGAAGGTGAAGTCGTAGAAGACGACAAGAAGCCTGGTACTGCCCTCGAACTGTATGAGCCTGCAACTGCTCCATCGAAGGAACTTGCCATCCCTGACAAAAAAGAGAGCGATCCATCGGGTATTGATGACCCGCTGTACCGTGCTCGTCACTTTACAGGCACGAAAAGCAGGAAGCCTGCCGATGCTCCTGATGTTCCCGCTGCGCCTGCTCCCGAGGCCGCACCGCTGAGTGCTGGAGATAAGCGTGCCGCAGAACGTCTGAAAGTCGCTGAAGATGCAGCAGCTGCCGCACTAGAGCGTTGGACTCTCCTGAGTGCCGACCGTTCTGGCCGTATTATCACGAGTAATAAAAAGGTCAAGCAGGCATACGAAGAATACCTGAAGCTACAGGAAACTGTGGTTACGCAAAAGGTTCAGAATAGCATTCGTACCATGCGCCGTGCTGGTATTGATACGGACAGCATTGATTTTAATGACATAACCCATTCTGTGCGCGTAAACGCCTCTCTGGCTGCCGCACAGCGCCGCACCGATCTCCGTCGAGAAATGTCTCAGCGATACCTTGAAGACCACCCTCGCCGTGCTAAGTTCATCCAGTGGTGGGCTAATCAAGGTGGTAAGACTGCCGAAGGTAAGACTAACTGGAAGGGCAAGCTGAAGAAGGCTGGCGTCGTAGCCCTTGTAGCTGTGCCTACGGGTTTGGTTGTCGGTGGACTAATATCTACTGGTCTAGGTGCTGGTCTTGCAGCCGTCGGTGGCGCAGCTGTCACTGAGGGCCTGGCCCGTGGTGTAGCCGGTTCATCATTTGATGGTAGGGCTGCTAGCCTCGATAACCGTATCTTGGACGCCCAGCACAATGTGGACATCAGGGGTATCTATGAAAAGGCTGGCTGGAACTACAATGACGGCGATGGTAGGACCATTAACACCGGTGTCACCCTGCGTGAATTGACCAACCCTATGAACACGCACACCGATAAGGAAGTAAGCCGCAGCCGTCGGCGTGTTGTCACTGCAACCGCCATCGGTGCTACGCTTGGCCTCGTCTCGGGTGTAGCCGCCGACACTGTAGGCGACTGGCTGCAGGGTGATGCGAGTGCTGAACCACTGAAAACCACTGAGGTCCCTCCTGTTGAGGAGCCGGTTGTTCCTCCGGCAGCACCTAAGCCTCCTGAGTTTGACCCCGTAACAATGCGCGTCGAAGACGGCTATGGTATCCAGCACGTGATGCGTGACTATGCTGAACAGATGGGTACAGAGCTTGATGGCGACGAATTACACCAGACCTTCCTGGAGGGCCAGCGTGAAGACTTGTTTGACACGGCAAACGTTGATGACAGTATGAGCGGCTCCAAGCCAATGTCTAACATTGGTGGCGGCGTAGGCTTCCCAACTCCTGACGTAAACACTACCTTGAGTGCTGATACCGTAGAATTCCTGAACAAGGAACTAAGCGCTGACGCCGTTGAGGAATATATCAAGGACCACAATATCGAGGGCAATATTACCGATAAGCAGATCGAAGACCTGATTGACGGTGCATATGACAAGGGTGTTATCGCACCTGACGCCATTCTGACCCAGGCTCAGATCGAGCAGTTCTTGAGTGAAGAGCTGACTAAGGCCAGCAAATAACAATCGTATAGTATAATCAGCGATAAATAGCTACTAAAACAAAAAGGACAAACCACATGCAAGACGTAAACGACATTATCAAGGAAATCGGTGCTGACAGTTTAGAGCTGGAGGCCCAGAAACAAGTACTTGAACAATTCTTCACCATGCTGAACGATCGAGTCGGTATCGCCCTCGGCGAACAGATGACCGACGATCAGTTGGACACCTTCGATAAGGTCCGTGAAGAGGGCGGGGACGAGAAAGCCTTTGAATGGCTTGCCCAAAACGTACCCGAATATCCAAACATCTATCGTAAAGAATTCGAAGGTCTAAAGGAAGAGATTAAGGAAGTTGTTGCCGACCTTGGCGCAACCTCCAGCTAATCCTAGTGACCATCCTGAAAACCCGGCGTTGCAAAACAGCCGGGTTTTTAAATATAGGTGCAGTTATTAGGTATACTATTCCTATATGGAAGATTTGCACCAGCGTGCGGTAACGCTGCAGGGAGAGATACGTGCGGCTGCCGACAAGCTTGGCATCCCCGCCGCGCTGCACCAAAAAGAGACACTGGATGCCAAAGCGATGCAGCCAGATTTTTGGAACGATCCGGCAGCTGCACAGCTTATGGCCAAGCAGCAAGCCAAGTTGGCTGCTAAAGTGGGACCCTGGCAGCTACTACTGGATTTGATTGCCGACACGGCGGAACTTGCCGCGCTGGACGACGAAAGTCTGCAGGCTGACCTGGAAGCCAAGCTCACCGAAGCTCAGGACGCCTTTGTTGCTCTGAAGGAGCAGCTGAAGCTGGCTGGCCCTTATGACGACTATGATGCCATTGTCAGTATTTATGCCGGGGCAGGGGGTACGGACGCGCAGGACTGGGCGCAGATGCTGCTGCGAATGTACGTTCGCTGGGCCGAGCAACACGCAGTGAGTATCCAGACTATTGATAACTCACCCGGTGATGAAGCTGGCATCAAGAGTGTCACTATGGAACTCAGTGGGCCCTTTGTGTACGGCAAATTAAAAGGTGAGCATGGCGTACACCGCCTGGTGCGGCTCAGCCCATTTAATGCCAACAGTCTCCGCCAGACAAGTTTTGCTAAGGTTGATGTCATGCCAAAGGTTGATCGCCCCGACGAGCTGGTGCTGGACGATAAAGACCTGCGCATCGATGTATATCGGGCAGGTGGCCACGGCGGCCAGTCGGTGAATACGACTGACTCAGCAGTGCGTGTGACGCACCTGCCAACCGGTTTGACGGTAGCCATTCAGAACGAACGATCGCAGCTGCAGAACAAAGAAACTGCGCTGACTATTTTGCGCTCACGGCTGATACGGCTGCAGATGGAGCAGCACAAGGAACACCTTGATGAGCTAAAGGGTCCGAGCCAATCGGCAGAGTGGGGTAATCAAATACGCTCCTACGTACTGCATCCCTACAAACAAGTAAAAGACCTGCGCACCCGGTATGAGTCCAGTGACGTCGAGGGGGCGCTTGATGGCAGCATCGATCCGCTCATCGAGGCCTATCTTGATTACTCCCTAGGCGAACAACAGCAATAGGGTAATATGATTGACTTTTTAGCATAAGCATGTTACTATTATTATGTTATCCCAAAAATAAACAAGGAGAACAAAAATAAATATGACAAAAATTAATGTCACGTACATTCCATCAACCATAACCGTTCAGCCAACACTTATGTTGCCTGAGCCTATCGATATCACTGTGTCAGGTGCTCGACCACGTTGACGCAGTAACACATCCTAAGGGATATAAAATACCGGCTACACCAGCCGGTATTTTATATAGCGGGTTGTTTGCTATAATAGAGCTAATGATTTTGTTGGATAGGGTGACAAAGACGTATGGCCGCAGTGCGACTCCAGCTTTGGACCGCATCAGTCTTCACGTCGAACCAAAAGAGTTTGTTATTGTGGTGGGGCAGAGTGGCGCCGGTAAATCGACGCTGTTGAAATTGTTGACTCGTGAAGAACGCCCAACGACCGGTAAGATTATAGTGGGCGGTATCGACTACGATAAGCTACGCGACAAAGACATCCCCTTGCTGCGCCGTAAAATCGGTGTCGTATTCCAGGATTTTAAATTGCTGCCCAATCGTACCGTCTTCGAGAACGTTGCGTTTGCTCTGGAAATCGTTGGTATGGGCAATAGGGAAATTCGTCACACGGTTCCCAAGGTGCTGGATATCGTAAACCTAAAGGGCAAAGAAAAGCGTTTACCTATGGAGTTGTCCGGTGGTGAGCGTCAGCGCGTTGCTATTGCCCGTGCCATTGTACGCCAGCCAAAAATATTGATTGCCGATGAGCCCACCGGTAACCTTGACCCCAAGCACGCCTGGGATGTCATCGCTGTGCTTGAAAAGATTAACCGCTATGGCACCACCGTGTTACTGACGACGCACAACCAGGAAATTGTAAACAAACTGAAGCGCAGGGTAATCACCATTCAGCATGGCCAAGTGGCGAGCGATCTGGCGAAAGCGGACTACAAGATATGAAACGAAAACTTGTAACGCTTTCCCGCATCATCAATACGGGTGCAGTTAATTTTGTCCGCAACGCCTGGTTGGCAATCGCTGCCATGGCGGTGATGGTTATTACGTTGACTATTGTGCTGTTCTCGATTATTGCCAACGCAACATTTACCAATACCATCGAGCAAATTACTGCCAAAATTGACGTATCTGCCTTCCTGAAGGACGGTCTGCCACAGGAAGACATCGACAATTTCATCGAAGAGGTGGAGGGGTTGTCTAACGTAAAGACTACAAACTACGTCTCCAAGGAAGAGGCCCTTAAGAAATATATCGCCGATAACTCCGATAATCCTGATTTGTTGTCCGCTGTATCCCAGACGGATAATCCGCTGCCGGCAACCATTCAAATCAAGCCAAATGACTTGAACCGCCTGGATGAAATCCGCAAATTCCTGGACAAGTCAGAATCACGTGAGATAGTGGCTGACGTTTCATACAAGGACGACCGCAAAGAGGCTATTGATAAAATTACGCACGCTACCAATTTGCTACAACGCGCTGGTATCGTGGCAGTACTGGTATTTGCCGTCATATCGGTGTTGATTATCTTTAACACTATCCAAATGGCTATCTTTAACCGCCGTGACGAGCTGACGATCATGCGTTTGCTTGGTGCTAGTACTTCTTATATTCGTGGGCCATTCGTCGTTGAGAGTATCATCTACGGTATCTTGTCGGCGATTATATCCACGCTGCTCATCCACTTGCTGTTCGTGGCCTCCAAATCGGCACTGCAGGCGACATCACTTGGTTTACTGGACATCAATTATTCAGCTACCTATTTCAAGGGCCATTTCTGGTGGCTTTTGCTTATGCAGCTGGGAATTGGTATATTAATAGGTGCCGTCTCATCAATCGTTGCGACCCGACGGTATCTGAAATTCAAAACTAAGAAGTAATTTTGTACTTGAGGTACAGCAGGGCCCGGCATTACGGGCTTTTTGCTGCCTCCAGGGTGTAGGGCAAGTAATTGCAAAATCAGCGGGGATATGCTAATGTTTATTAGGAAGAGTCATAAAAAAACGATGAATCTACGCAAACAAAAACCTCAATTATTCAAAAAGATAGCAGCTGGCAGTGTATTAGTGCTTGCTGCGTTTTTGTTTACCGCCTTTTCCATCGTGCCCCAGGTGCGTGCTGACAGCTATGATCAGCAGATCAAGCAGCTGCAGAACGAAAACGCCGCCAAGCAGAACGTACTGAACGATCTCAAAGACCAGGCCGCTACCTATCAGGATGCCATTGCCATCCTGCAGGCGCTTATTAATGCGCTGCAGGGTCAGATCAACGAGAACGTCGCCCAGCAGCAGGCACTGCAAGTTAAGATTGACGAAGCCCAAAAGGAACTGGATAGGCAGCGCAAGATTCTGGGTGAAAATATTCGCACCATGTATGTAGAAGGTCAGATTAGCACCCTTGAAATGCTGGCCACCAGTAAGAACCTGAGTGATTTTGTCGATAAAGAAGAGTACCGTACTGCGGTGAAGACCAAGATTCAGGGTACGCTGAAGCGTATTGCCGAGCTGCAGAATCAACTGAACGGCCAGAAGACTGAAGTTGAGAAACTGCTTGCTGAGCAGCGCAGCCAGCAGGCATCACTTGACGCCAGCCGTGCAGAGCAGAGCCGTATGCTCAACTACAATGTTGCACAGCAAAATAGCTTTAACAATGAAATCAAGAATAATCAGAGTAGGATAAGTGAACTGCGTAAGCAGCAGTCGATTGAAAACCAAAAATTGAGTGGTGGCAAGGTTATTGGCGGCAAGGCTTGTGACTCCGGCAACGGCGATACCTACCCCGCGTCAGCACCCGGTCCTTACGGCCGCTGGGGCTGTAGCTATCCAATTGACAACACTATTGATAACTGGGGTATGTACAACCGCGAGTGCGTATCATACACCGCCTGGAAGGTCCATGAGAGCGGTCGGTACATGCCATACTGGGGTGGCCGCGGCAATGCTAAGAACTGGGACGATAACGCCCGGGCAGCTGGCATTCCAGTGAGTGAATCACCACGTGCTGGCGACGTTGCGGTAAAGAATGCAGGCACATACGGCCACGTACTGTACGTAGAACACGTTTACGGCGACGGCGACATTCTAGTGAGCGACTACAACCAGCAATTCGATGGCGTATATCGCCAATACACCGTCAGCAAAGAAAAGATTGCTGCAAATGACCTGCAATTTATTCACTTCTAGTAAGTAAGCTCCACAAAAACCCCGGTTCTGGTTCCTCCAGGCCGGGTTTTTGAGTATAATCAGTACATAAGCATAAGTGAGGACATGAGGTGCATCCAGATAGTGCCAAACGAACTGGGGCTGCCAGCCCGAGCCGTAAAAAGATTGTTAAAAACCTGGCCCTTGTTGGCATTGCGGTTGTTGTATTCGTAAGCGGCCTGCTTATTGGTAATGGAACGATTGGCGTGCAGTCGGCGGCTAATCGTAGTGCCGGCCCGGAAGACCTGGATTACACGAGCGTAGAGCAGATGTATGACGTGTTGCGATCGGGCTATGACGGCACACTCGATCAAGAAAAACTGCTCGATGGTATGAAGGCCGGCCTGGCCAATGCCACGGGGGATCCCTACACGGATTACTTTAGTCCCAAAGAAGCCAAAGAATTCAACGAACAGCTTACCGGTTCATTCACGGGCATTGGTGCTGAGCTCGGGGAAGACGAGCAGGGCAATGTGCAAGTTGTGGCGCCTATCGCTGGTTTCCCCGCGGACAAGGCTGGCTTACGCCCCAAGGATATAATCGTAGCCGTGGACGGCAAAACTACCAGTGACATGTCGGTTAACGAGGTCGTTAAGCTTATCCGTGGCGAAAAGGACACAAAGGTTACATTGCGTATCCTGCGCAATAACTCCGAGGATGTCAGCCTGACGATAACGCGCGAAGAAATAAAGATCCCGAGTGTAAAATGGGAAATTCTTGAAGGCAATGTAGGGTACCTGCAAATTAGCCAATTTGGTGAAGATACCGTAAATCTTACTCAGACAGCTGCTCAGGAATTTGTTGAGAAGAATGTCGCCGGTGTGGTCCTGGACCTACGTGGCGATCCAGGTGGACTGTTGGACGCGGCTGTTGAAGTTTCCAGCCTCTGGCTGCCCAAAGGCAAGACCATTCTGACCCAGAAAACCGGTGGCGTAACGACTGAAACGTATACCTCACGTGGCGGTGATACGCTGAGTGGCATAAAGACGGCTGTACTTATTGACGCTGGTAGTGCGAGTGCATCAGAGATTGTGGCCGGCGCATTGCGCGACAATAAGGCTGCAACACTGTACGGCGAGAAAAGTTACGGTAAGGGGAGCGTGCAGCAAATTCACAATCTGGCAAATGGTGGTGAAGTGAAAGTTACTATCGCCCGTTGGTACCGTCCGAATGGTCAGAATATCGACAAAAAAGGCATTAAGCCCGACAAAGAAATTAAGATGAGCGATCAAGACTACGAGCAGAAACGCGATCCGCAAAAAGACGCGGCTGTGAAGTTCATAAAGTCACAATAAAAAGTATAGTACCGGCATTGATAACCCCCTGGGAATAAGATACTATATTAGGAATTATTGGTGAGTAAAAGAGGTACAAGGTGGCTAGGCCAACGAAGTATGTATTTGTAACAGGTGGTGTTCTTTCTGGATTAGGGAAGGGTATCACGGCCGCCTCCATCGGTAATGTGCTCAAAGCCCGCGGGCTCCATGTAAATATCCAAAAGTGTGATCCGTATCTCAATGTTGATGCGGGCACGCTTAACCCCCGTGAACACGGTGAATGTTTTGTCACGAAAGACGGCGCAGAGACCGATCTTGACCTGGGACATTACGAACGCTTCATGGACGAGGAGCTGACTCAGTCGAGCTCTCTGATGTCCGGACGGGTATTGCTGAAGGTCATCGAGGACGAGCGCGCCGGCAAATACGAAGGCCAATCGGTGCAAATCGTGCCACACGTCATGAACGCCATTCAGGACTACATCCGCCAGGCGGGTGAGGGCTTTGATGTGCATATCGTAGAGATTGGCGGCACTGTCGGCGACCTTGAGAGTTTAAGCTTCATAGAAGCTATCCGTGAGCTTGGTATCCGTGTCGGCCTGGAAAACTGCCTGTACGTGCATGTGGTGTACATGCCATACCTTGGTGCCAGCAAGGAAATCAAAACCAAGCCAGCGCAAAACGCTGTTCGTGAACTACGGGCTTTGGGTATTGCACCCAATATTTTAGTTGCCCGCAGTGAAGCACCTGCCAATGAGAGCATTAAGCGCAAGCTGGCACTGTTCTGCGGTGTCTCAGAGAGCGCTATCGCCTTGCTGCCTAACGCATCGACGATTTATGAAGTACCCCTTACCCTGGAAGACGCCGGTATTGCTGATGTTATCTGTGACCGTCTGGGCCTCGAAGCACCGCAAATACCTGATTTCACCGAATGGCGTGAGATTGTAAGTCGTGCCAAACACCCACATGAGAAAAAGCTGACAGTAGGCGTTATAGCCAAGTACATGGACAACCTCGACACCTACATGTCTGTATTCGAGGCCTTGCGCTCTGCGGGATGGGCAAATGGCGCTACCGTAAAATTGAAATGGATTGACGCCGAAGCACTAGACGCTGCAGAGGCAAACGAAGCAGATGTTGCCACAGCACTGCAGGGCGTTGATGGTATTGTTGTGCCTGGTGGCTTTGGAACACGTGGATTAGAGGGAAAGATCAAGGCTGCCCAGTATGCGTTGACACATAAATTACCGTATCTTGGCCTGTGCCTGGGTATGCAGATGGCGGTTATCGCCGCTGCCCGTAATGCTGGCATGACCGACGCTACTACTGCAGAGCTTAACCCTGGCGGCAAGAACGTGTTGATTCACACCATGGCTGGCCAGGAAGGCAAGGAACACACCGGCGGCACACTGCGTTTGGGCGACTATGTCTGCAAGATTGCACCTGATAGCCTGATTGCCCAGTTGTATGGCAGTACGGAAATCGTAGAACGCCACCGTCACCGCTACGAGTGCAACAACGCCTATCGCGACCAGTATGAGTCATGGGGTATCCGCCCGGCAGGTTTGTCACCAGACGACCATCTGGTAGAGATGATTGAAGCTATCGATCATCCGTTCTTTGTCGCCAGTCAGTTTCACCCAGAATTCAAATCACGGCCTAACAAAGCGCACCCTATGTTCAACGGTTTTGTGGCCAGCTTGTTGCAAAAGCCTACCGAATAAGGTAGCTTAGACGTATATGGATACACCCGACACTGCACAATCTGGCGCTCCTGCCGGCCACCCAAAACGCGTTCTTTTTGTTGAAGATGATGACGCGCTCGCTAATGTGTATCAAATGCGCCTACAGGCTGAGGGGTTTGAGATTCAGCGTGTGGCAAACGGCGAAGACGCCCTGGCTGCCGCTATTAGCTTTAAGCCCGACCTCGTACTGCTGGACGTTATGATGCCTAAAATCAGTGGTTTTGATGTGCTGGATATCCTGCGCAATACCCCAGAGACTGCTAACCTAGAAGTTATCATGTTGACCGCCTTGAGCCAAGAGACTGACAAGCAGCGGGCGACCGACCTCGGCGTTGACGATTACCTGGTGAAGTCACAAGTTGTGATGTCCGATGTCATTGATCGCATCAAAGTCCACCTCGGTCTCGAGTAAAGCCCTTATACTTAATTGATTTTTTAATAAAAATATGCTATTATATAGCGTATTTTTATTTATGAGCATAGAACACACTAATCACCAGCCTCCACTGCGAGTGGAGACAAAAGAAGAAGCATATGCAAGGCTCGCGGCATTGCCTGTGTATCATGACGTACCGGCTGGGTTGGAGTATGCCGAGCATTATATCGTTGCATATCCTACGAGGACTCGCATTGACTGGGGAGCTCGCCAGTACCATCCCGGAGACGAATATAGGTATGCAGATCCCAACGCGAATGATAGGCACAAAGAAGTCTACGATATGGGTGTTGAGGGCCACAAGGGGCAGCTGAGCCAGTATTATAACATTTTGACGGACGATGGTTTTTGGTGGCGCAATTCGCCGCGGGCGATGAACGCTATTGATCGATCATTGCGCCAGGTGCACCGGGTGGTTGCTACGGAACATGAGACAGGAAGACGTTCCAGTATTGATGTTATGAACTGCACGAAAGATGACCTGACTGCAGAGGAAGAGCACCGGCTGGAGCGGACGATGCAGGCGGTGAGCGTGTTTACCCGCGGGAAAATTTTTAGCCGGATGGCTGGCATTGTATTGTCTTCAAAGGAGACCTTCGGCCTGGACGACCCAACTGCTGCAGGGGACTTTAACAATTTTTCCGGGATTATGCATCTCAATATGGACAAGCTGCGCGCGCTGGATGAGGTGACTGCCGGCCGGTACAAAGCGTACTTCGGCGCTGATAGCGATCTAAGCGCATTTGAGATTGCCACAGCTCACGAGGCGGGGCATGGCATGGACCTGCGGAGCGCCGAAGAGGTCAGGGCACGACTCATGGACCCGTATGTGTACGCCGAAGAGCCTATGCCCAATGGGGCCACTGGAGCGTTCTCTTATTTTGATAGCTTACCAGGCTGGACTCGGGAGGTTGCGGAAGTTAACGGCAAGCAGAAAGATGTATGGCGCTTTAATGAGATTGAGGCCGTTGAGTACGGAGAGCTGCCACCTACCAATTATGCTTGTACGCGGCCGAGTGAGGATGTGCCCGAATCATTCGCTATTGCTGCACTGGGTGGAGACACTTCTGCGCTACGACAGCGTGCAAAGATTGTCGGTGAAATGGTTGACCAGGCGCAAGGCAGGGTGCTCGGTGAGCATGTAGTTGCACTTGGGCTAGTACAGCCGGAGAACGGGGTGTACATCCCGCGCCGTTTGCAGGCCATTAAGCTACACGTCGGTGTCCCGATTCAGCAATAGCGGCCAGCCAGTCTAATAAAAATACCTCCCGGAAGTGGGAGGTATTTTGTATTTGAGAGTGAAATTACTCGATGGTAACTTCGGTGCGACGTACGGTCTTGCCGGTGAAGCGGCGGACCTTGCGGGTCTTGTAGGTAACAACGCCATCACGGTCAGCGTGAATGGTGTAGTTACGGCTTGCGCTTGCACCAACGCCAGGGCGCTTGGTCATGCCAACCTGGCGAACAATAACCTGGCCGGTCTTAACTTTTTGGCCACCATAGACCTTAACACCGAGACGCTGACCAACGCTGTCGCGAGTATTTTTGGATGTACCACCTGCTTTAACGTGTGACATAAATTATTACTCTTACTTTCTTATTAGTACTACGAGCTCACGGGCAACGGTTTGGTCGGTCCTGTAATAGACCAATTCCTCCGTATTTGCATGCTCAAAACTTACTCGATTGTACCCCAAAACCTCTAAATGGTCAAGGGCTGACAAGTGGTGAATACGGCCATTTGCCCCAACCCAGGCTGGTACTGCTAAACAGAGGCGGGTACCGGCGGGTATTTGGCCAGTGAGATTACGCATAAACTTCTCAATAATCACATTACAGGTGCCTTTAATCTCTCGCAGTACTTCAGGATTAGGCAGGGAATTAAGCGGTCGCCCCAAATACGTTTCACAAGCGACAGCAGCAAAAGGGTGCTCCCAATGATGGTCGGTTGCGTCACCTGCTTCCAGCTGGACGTCACTTTCTACGCCATACGTTGCCAGCCATTCCAGGTTTTGCCGGCTGTAGTCAATCATGCGCGGCTCCAGGTCGGTGCCGTAGGCGCCATAGCCCATGAGCAGGGCTTCCTGCAGGACGACACCGGTTCCGCAAAAGGGATCAAGCACGACGTGCTTGATGGCGGGCTCCAGCTTACCGACACCCAGGTTGACAATGGTCTGGGCTAGCTTGGGCGGCAGCATGCCCACGCGGGCATCACGCTTTGGTCGGCCTTGGTCGCGCTTGGCGTAAGCATCGATATCTTGAATGGCGGCTGTTTGGGCAATGTAGGTCTTGCCGCCGTGTTCGATGAAGAGGAGCTCGATGCCCATATCGCCAGTCAGCTGGTTGTGAAGGACCTGGGCGGTATTGAGGGCGGGTTCGGTATTCGGCACCACACGAACTGAGCGATTATTGGCTTTGCAGATTTTTTTGAGCATCAGGCCAGTACGCAACAGGTCGTTAGCGGTGACGGGCAAGCCGAAGGTGCTGATGCCGAGCTTAAGTTTGCCGTCCAGGGGCAACTCATCCAGTAGCTCAGGGAAGGCTTTCATAACTCGCTTAGCGACTTGTGGCCAATTCGTCGTTGGTAAATCGTCGAGTGGGCGAGCCACGCGCATGCTGCTACCCAGGCGTGCAAAGTCAATTGCATCAACGGATAGATCGCAGGCGACTGCGCTGTCGCCAATTGGCTCCAGGTGATCAGCGCCGTACAGGCTTTCCAGTTCAGCGCGGCCGATGGCGGGTTGTCGTCCTAAAATAAAGAGTGATTTGTGTGTCATGTTGTAGATAGTATATCTGTTATAGGGGTAATTTGCCATGTCTGGCTCCATTATCCGACCAGCGTTTATGTATAATGGGATGCATATGGACAATCAGTCATTTTTCCAACGACGCTGGAAGCTCATCCTCAACATCATAACGTTCATAGCACTCGTCATATTTGTCATTGCTATCCGCGACCAACTGGGGCAGACTTTTTCGAATCTGGCTAAGGTGCACGCCTGGGTGCTGTTGCTGTTACTGCCGCTGCAGTTATTGAACTACCATGCTCAGACCAAGATGTATCAGGGTCTCTTTCTGCTGGTGGGCAATAAGCTCAAGTACAACTTTTTATTCCGTACGTCACTTGAACTGAATTTTGTAAACCAGGTGTTCCCGAGTGGGGGCGTGACGGGCATCTCGTACTTTGGGGTACGCTTGCGAAATAACGAGATTACCGGCGGTAAGGCAACGCTTATACAAATAATGAAGCTGGGCCTGCTGTTCCTGTCCTTCGAGATTCTCCTTATCTTGGGTCTCTTCCTGCTTGCCGTCGAGAATCATGCGAGCAATATGATCATCCTGGTCACCAGCTCTATATCAACGCTTTTGATTGTGGGTACCTTGCTGTTTGCCATGATCATTGGTTCGCAGCGGCGAATTAAGGCGACGTTTACCTCCATAACGAGCTTTATCAATAAGGCCATCCACCTTGTCCGGCCGCACCATCCGGAAACAATCAGCATCGACCGTATCGAGCACGTGGTTATGGAGCTGCATAACAACTACAAGTTGATCACCTCTAATTACCGTCAATTGCGCGGGCCGTTCCTGTGGGCACTGCTGATCAATGTCACGGAAGTATTGAAGATATACGTCGTTTACCTGGCGTTCGGTGAGTTCGTGAATATCGGTGCGATTATTCTGGCATATTCAGTAGCTAATTTTGCAGGATTGGTTTCGGTAATGCCGGGTGGCGTCGGTGTCTATGAAGCAATTATGACCGGTGTGTTGATAGCGGCCGGTGTGCCTGCCGCCCTGAGCTTACCGGTAACGGTAATGTACCGTGTCCTGAGTACGCTTATTCAAATTCCTCCCGGGTACTACTTCTACCAAAAGAGCATCCACAGTAAGCAGGACGCTGATGCAAAAGCCGAGGAGATGATTCATCGTGATGAATGATGTTACGCTCACCGTAAGCGAATTTGTATCGGTGCTGAACCAGACGCTGGAATATGCCTACCCGAACGTTACGATCACTGGCGAATTAGCAAATTTCCGGGTTAGCAAAAATCGGTGGGTGTACTTTGATCTCAAGGACGACACAGCCAGCGTAAAATGTTTCGGTACGGTCTATCAGCTGCCGGGACCCCTTGAGGACGGCATGATGGTTGCTGTGCGGGGAACGCCCCGGTTACACCAGCTATATGGCTTTAGTGTGACAGCTCAGACTATTGTGCCCGTAGGGCGGGGATCTATTAAGAAGGCTGCCCAGTTGCTGGAAGCAAAGCTTGCAGCGGAGGGGCTATTCGACCCAGAGCGTAAACGCCCACTGCCGTATCCACCGCGACATATCGGCCTGGTAACTTCTGGTGAATCAGCGGCATACCGTGACTTTGTGAAAATCATTAATGCCCGGTGGGGCGGCCTCAGGATTACGCTGATTGATGTCCAGGTGCAGGGCGAGGCATCGCCGGCGCAGGTAGTGCAGGCTATTCAGCAGTTCAATCAAATGGCCGCACCACCAGAAGTACTTGTGGTGACCAGGGGTGGCGGTAGTGCCGAGGACTTGCAGGCGTTTAGTACTGAGCAAGTGACCCGCGCGGTGGCTGCCAGCCGCATCCCAACTATTGTAGCTATTGGCCACGAAGTAGATATTAGCCTGGCAGAGCTGGCGGCTGACCAACGGGCAAGTACGCCCAGCAACGCCGCAGAACTGCTCGTTCCTGACCGCAAAGCGTTGCTCGTGCACCTGCAGACCCACCGTCAGCGCTTGCAGCAGTTTGCTGAGCGTAGCCTGCATGATGCCCGCCGAGACCTCGTTGTACTGCGGGGAACATTGCTCGGTAGTGTTGAGCAGCTTATTACCCAAGGGCAGAGTCAACTAGCTTTACGCCACCAATTGCTCGAAGCCTATAACCCGCACACTGCTTTGGCCCGCGGGTATGCCTTGGTGCGCAAGGGCGATACCAGCTTGCGGAGCGGCACTGACGCCCAGGTGGGGGATGAGGTGTCTGTAGAGCTGGCTGATGCCCAGCTGACGGCAGTGATAAAACAAGTTACAATGAAAGAATAGCTATGGCGAAAAAAGATACCGATTATCAACAGCTCAGCCTGGAACTGGATGAAGTACTGGCCAAACTGCAGCAACCTGACATCCAGGTGGATACGGCAGTTGCCTTGTACGAGCAGGGGCTGAAGCTGATAAGCCAGCTGGAGGACCACCTGCAGCAAGCCGAAAATAAGATTGAGCAGCTGAAGCTGGCTGCTGCCAAAGAAGGATAAGTATGGTATTTTGGCTGGTCCTGGCGCTTTTCTTCCTCAGCTTGGCGTTCGGATTGGTCGTATTCTTTGGCCCACCTTATTTGCCAACATTTAAGAAGCAGATTGATGTTGCATTGGATATGGTCGCCCTGCAGCCGGGCGAGACGCTACTCGAGCTGGGATCCGGTGATGGCCGTGTGATGCTGGCTGCTGCCCGGCGAGGATTAAAGGTGGTGGGCATTGAGCTTAACCCCTTGTTGGTGCTTGTTTCATTTATTGTGACGTGGCGCTACCGCAAACAGGTGCGCATTATTTGGGGTAATTACTGGGGCAAGCCGTGGCCGCGTGCTGACGGTATTTTCACCTTTATGCTGCCTAAGTATATGGGCAAGCTGGATGACCGTATTGAGAAGTGGCGACCCAAGGCTATGCGGCTGGTTAGCTTTGCCTTTGCGCTACCGGAACGTGAGTACGTTGAGCGTCGTGAAAATGTGTTCCTGTACGAATATAAATAAGCTTGCGTAGCGTCAGTAAAATAAGGTAGCATTAGCAATATGAATAGGTTAGACCAACGAGGTGCAATTAATATATTGCTCGTACCTCTTATTTTAGTAGTAGTACTCTTTGTGGGTGCGTTAGGGTTCGGGTTTTGGGCATTCGCTGGTTACCAGGACTATAAGACCAATAGTGACAAAAAGGCACAAGTGGCCGCCAACGAGGCTATCCTGGATACGCAGGAAGCTGACGCCAAGAAATTTGCCGAAGAAGCTAAAAAGCCATATGACACCTTTATTGGTGCGGCAGCTTTCGGTAACGTGACCGTAAACTATCCAAAGACATGGAGTGCTTACGTCGAAGAAAAAGACAGCGGCAGCAAGCCCATCAATGCTTACTTCCAGCCAAAGATCGTACCTACCGTTAGCAATATCGAAAACTCATTTGCGCTCCGCGTAGAATTGGTGCAGCAAAGCTATGACAACGTTGTCGAAAGCTACGGCGACTTGCTGAAGAGCGGTAAGGTTACTATCTCGCCATTCAAGCTGGACAAGGTGCCAAGTGTTGTTGGCTCACGTATTGAAGGCCAGATTACCGTGAAGAAGCAGGGAAGCATGATTATCCTGCCACTGCGTAACATGACGCTGAAGATCTGGACTGAATCGAATGACTTCAAGCCAGACCTGGATACACACATCCTGCCAAATCTGACATTCGTTCCGTAACATAGTTGTAATTTAGCAAAATATCCTGAGTTGGTAGGTCACCAGCCAGGATATTTTGCTATACTGGTGAAAAGATAAAAAGAGGGGAACGTGACCGTGCAGGGATCCAGCGGTTCAGCGGAAATAGTGGAGCAGGAAGCGGCTTTGTTGTTGCGCTCCATAGCCGAACAGCTGAAGCTGCCGCTCACGGCCATCGCCCGTCAGGCTGAGCTGGGTACGCTTACTGGCCGAACAGAACTAACCGACCTGAAGAGCATCAGCACCCATGCATCGACGGCGTTGCTACTCGTCGATAGTTATCTTATGGGCCTGCACTTGCTCCATCAACAGGCGGCTTTGTCACTGGAGCCGGTTTCCGTGTCTTCCATGCTTACCGAGACCGCTCATGAACTGAACGGTTTAGCTAGGCAGTATGATGTGACGCTCGACCTGCATATCGCCGGCAAGTACGCACCGGTCATGGCCCATCAGGCGGCTCTGAAGTCAGCGCTGGTATCGCTTGGGTGTGGGCTGCTGGAAAGCGGACCCATAGAGGGCAGCCGCTTGACATTGGCAGTGCACCGCACGCCGCACGGTATTGTCACGGGCGTCTATGGCGACTTCCTGGCACTCAGTACCAGCCGTTGGCGTAAGGCCTTGGCATTGCACGGTAAGGCCGCACAACCGTTGCGGGCGCTCGGTGGCAATGCTGCCGGGTTGTTTGTTGCTGAAACCATTTTGCAAGCTATGGAAACCAGGCTACGCGTCGGCAAATACCTGCATCAGCACGGCCTGGCAACAACGTTGCAGAGCAGTCAACAATTAAGTCTTGTATAAATAATGTACTCATGGCACATGTATTATTAGTAGAACCAAATAAGGTCTTAGCCCGTACCTACATCCGTGCTCTTGAGCATGGCGGGCATACTGTGGGCCATGCTACCGGTGCACAGGAGGCTGTGGACGTTGCAGATGACCACCAGCCTGCCGTCGTTGTGCTGGAGCTGCAATTAGGTGCACGGGACGGCATTGAATTCCTGCATGAGTTCCGCTCCTACCCGGAGTGGCAAGGGGTGCCGGTAATTCTGCACACCCAGGTAACACCGGTGGCCCTAGCTCAGTTCCAACGCGTATTGGCATCTGATCTGGGAGTAGTTGCTAGCTTGTATAAGCCCCAAACCAGTCTGGTCAAACTGATAAGTACGGTGAACATACAGGTTGCCACATGAGGCAACTGGTTACGACGGCAATTATCCTGAAGCGTACCGATTACGGGGAGGCTGACCGCATTCTGACCTTGTTAACGCCAGAGTACGGCAAGCTGGCGCTACTGGCTAAAGGTGTCCGCAAGGTGAAGTCTAAATTGGCCGGCGGCATTGAGCTGTTCAGTGTGAGTGAAATCACATTCATAAAGGGCAGGGGAGATGTGGGGACGTTAGTTTCCACTCGCCTGCTGAAGCATTATGCAAAAATTGTAGGCAACTTGGACCGCACAATGCTGGGCTATGACCTCATAAAGCAGCTCAATAAAGCCACCGAGGACGAGCCGGAAGAGGAATACTTCCATGTACTGCAGGCGGGCTTTGAGGCTTTGGACGATCCAGACATAGCAGGGGACCTTATCCGGCTGTGGTTTGGTGCGCAATTGCTCAAGCTGGCGGGCCATACTCCCAACTTAGAGACCGACAACCAGGGTAGTCGGCTGAACGCCGAAACGCACTACAGCTTTAGCTATGAGCACATGGCATTTGTAGACAATCCGCACCATGGGCAGTTCAGCGCTGACCATATTAAATTTCTGCGTTTGGCCTTTAGCGCACATCCGCCGCGGGTGCTGGCCCAGGTACAGGGTGTCGGCAAATTGGCCACACCTTGCTTGCAGCTGGTACAGACGGCCCGCAGTGCCTCTATGCAGTAGGTGGCGTAACAGGGGAGAGCCTGCTATAATGGCAGGCATCATGACACTCAAGATTGTGGTTGGTTTTGGATCGGTTCGGGGCTGCGGTTTTAGCCTACGCTAATTTTTATACCCAAATCCAAGCAACCATCTAACTACTGAAAGGCACATACAATGAGTGATACTCCTAAAACCGAGGTGACCCTCGAAGACATCGCATCCCTGGCCAAGCGCCGCGGGTTTATTTA